>NZ_LZHN01000045.1:0-34535 GCF_001690435.1 Gilliamella sp. Nev3-1
GCCTGTGTGCCTGTGTGCCTGTGTGCCTGTGTGCCTGTGTGCCTGTGTGCCTGTGTGCCTGTGTGCCTGTGTGCCTGTGTGCCTGTACTAACATTATATCATTTTCCTTCCATTTTTCAAGTTACAGCTTCCTAACAAATTAAATTTATTTAATAAATTTAATTTGTTAGCTAATTTTATAATACCTAGACTAGGTGAATCGCTTTCATAAATAGAATATATAAGAATCGCTCAATTATAACTAAAAAGCACACAGTTAAAAAATAAAAAAAACTATTTTTTGTAAAGATTTGTAAAGATCTACTTTTATTTATTCGTTGTTATCATTCAAAAATTAGATTGGCATAGAACTGTATAATAGCTAATCACTAATTATCAGCCATAATTTGCATGCCATACTGTTGCCCGGTCTGCATAATCGAAAAAATTTGTTTAATTTTTCCTTCACTAATCAAATTACTAATAGCTGGCGTATTGATTAGAATTTCAAACAACGCTTTACGTCCTTGTTCGGTAGGCACTAGTTTTTGGCTTATAACAGCTCTTAAACTGTTAGCTAATTGTGTACGGATAAAATCATGTGAGTTGCTTTCAAATACATCAATCATACGATTTATGCTTTGAATAGCAGAATTTGTATGCAAAGTAGCAAAAACTAAATGACCAGTTTCAGCGACAGTTAATGCTGCTTGAATTGCGTGTTTATTGCGTAATTCACCTAATAATATAATATCAGGATCTTGCCTTAAAATACTATCAATAATGGCATGATCAAAATAAGTAAGTTCTCTTTGCTGAACTAATGAATTTTGACTTTGATAGATAAATTCAATAGGATCCTCTAGTGTAATAATGTGCTTAGATTGGGTCAAATTGATGTGCTGAATTAATGATGCAAGCGTGGTTGATTTACCACTTCCGGTCGAACCAGTAACTAATATTATACCTGTTTCGTACTTTATTAGTTTCTTAAAAACCTCTGGTGCGCCTATCTCAGATAGATCGGGAATATAGTTTTTAATTATTCGAAATACAGCCGAAATGCCTCGTTGTTGATAAAAAATATTGACCCTAAATCGACCTATTCCAGCAGCTTGATAGGCCAAATCGATTTGTCTATTTTGTTGTAATTGTTTTTTTTGCACTTCGTTTAGTAACTTTAATAATTCAATTTCCAAATTTAATGATAACAATTTTTCTTTTGATAAAAGCTGAAGTTGCCCATTAATGCGAATTCGTACAGCTTCGCCACTTGAAAGATGCAAATCTGAAGCATTTTGCGTTACACTAAGCGCTAATATCGAGTTTAACATTACAATTAACCTAATAATTATTAATTGGGAATAAAAATGAATACAATACATGACAATTTATTGGCTATTAGAAATGAAATTGAAACAATTGCATCAAAATGCAAACGAGATCCCAATACAATAGAACTTATTGCAGTTAGTAAAACTAAACCAGTACAACAGATCACAGAAGCAATAAGTGCTGGACAATTTTCTTTTGGTGAAAATTATGTTCAAGAAGGCATAGAAAAGATCCAATATTTCAAAAAAACTATGTCATCCCAACTTTTAACTTGGCATTTTATTGGGCCTTTACAGTCGAATAAAAGTAAATTAGTGGCAGAAAATTTTGACTGGATGCATACCATTGATCGCTTTAAAATTGCTCAACGTTTAAATGATCAGCGTCCTACATCCATGGCTAAATTAAATGTACTAATTCAAGTCAATATTAGCCAAGAAGCCAGTAAGTCAGGAGTTGCTCCTGAAGAAGTTGCGGGTTTAGTAAAACAAATTATTGTGCTACCCAATCTAAATTTACGCGGATTAATGGCCATTCCTGAAATAGAAGATGATTTTGGCAAACAATTAAATGTCTTTACCAAAATGCAGAAACTTTTGCATTCTTTACAAGCTGATTATCCATTTATGGACACATTATCCATGGGCATGAGTAGCGACATGCAAGCTGCGATTGTTGCAGGTAGCACGATGGTTCGTATTGGTACTGCTATCTTTGGGGCAAGACAGTATTTGTGATATATTGCCAAAATATATTTAGTTAAGGAGTTTTAAATGACATCACTTTATTTTTTAGGGAAATCGGTCTTAACGGCATGTTTATATATTTTAATTTTACGCTTATGGATGCAACGGGTACGTGTAAATTTCTATACCCCTTTTACCCAATTTATTGTTCGCATTACTCAACCCGTTATTGGCCCATTACGTAAAGCTATTCCATCAATTGGACGTATAGATACCGCTACTTGGTTGCTGTTATACCTATTTGCATTGATTAAAACTATTTTTATTTGTCATTATGGAATAATTAACACGCCAATTTGGTCTAGTGAATATCTTCTCTATGCTCTTGCAGCAATAGCTCATGCGTTTGGATATTTATTATTTTGGCTATTGTTATTTCGAGCAGTTTTAAGTTGGGTTAGTCGCGGGCAATCAAATGCAGATGAGCTTCTTGCTCAGTTAACGGAACCTTTTATTGCACCTATACGACGTATTGTGCCACCGATTGGTATGATTGATATTTCATTTATGATTTTTGTGTTTATTCTGATGTTTTTAAATATGTTCGCTGTCGATATTTTTGGCTATTTGTGGTTATTACTTTAAAACAAAATAAAAGGGAGCAATAGCTCCCTCAGATTATTTGTAAACCTCAATATAATTCACAGTATATTTTGCAAAAAAACAAAATAATCACATTTTAGTATTTTTTATATTTATATTATTTTGACCTTTTGATTGATAACGTGATGGCCAAATTTTTTCAACAGGAACTTGCAAATATTCAGAAATAATTCGCTCGTATTTAGGGCAATGTCGATATAATGCATTTCTCAAAGTATCGGCCTGCAATCCGCTAGCTCTCGACAATGCTCTTAAATTACCCCCTCTTATTTTAATTTCACCTACAACTCTAGATGGTGTCCAGTCTTGATCTTGTCCTCTCATTATGAGATCCTCTATTAGTTAAATTTTTGCTATTGTAAAGATTATCGGTATTACAATGCTCAAAATATAAGAAATCACCTAGCAAAGAATAGCACATAAAAAAATGAATTAAAATAACAAAAACAAAAAAACACATGGAAAGGGACATAAAATGGCCAAAAACAACATAAAAAAACAATATGAAAAAGAAAAAACACGAGCACTAACCGATACAGGAGTAATTAATTTTAGAAATAGATTAAATCTAGTATTAGAAGGTATATCAGGTAATGCCTTTGCTAAAAAAGTTGGTATGTCGGAAGCTGTAATACGGGATTACCTGTCAGGGAAAACCTATCCAGCATTAAATAGACTAGCTATTATTGCCCAAAAATGCGATATTCCGATTGAGTGGCTAGTAACAGGTAAAGGTGAATGCCGTTTATTGCCAGAATCCGAACGTCGCAGTTTTGTGCATATCCCATTTCACCATTTAAACGAAACGAATAAATCTTATTCAAAAATTGAATCAATTCCTTTTGATATTAACTTAATAAAACATCAATGCTGTGACTACGAAGACTTAGCTGCGGTATGGGCAAAAGGTGACAGTATGGAACCTACAATATCAAACCATGATATTCTTATTATCAACAAAACCTATTGCAAACCGATTGATGGCTACTTATATGCGGTAGAATATGAGGATCAAATTAGTATTAAGCGCATTCAAAATCAAGGTGCTAATTTAGCGTTACTTTGTGACAACCCTAAGTACCCTGCAATCATTGGTGATAAATCTGAATCTCAAGACTTTAAAATTATAGGTCTTGTTGTTTACTTATTGAAAGATCTTAACTAACTCTAATTAAGTATCTAAATAAAAACAGCTTTATGAATTTGAACTAATAAGGCTGTTTTAATTCCTTGTGATATCGTTTTTTTCCGTGGATGATAAAATATCAAAACTTTCAGAAAAAATGCGGTTTAGTACAATATTAACGCAAAAACCAAACTAACATGACAATCGCTATTAGCATAACTTTATGCTTTTTTCCTCTAGTTATGTTAAAATTAACATCAAATTTTTTTATTAATTTTACCTATTAATATAATCATTATGCCAAATATAAACACTCAAAAAAAAGTCGTTGTCGGTATGTCTGGTGGTGTTGACTCTTCTGTCTCTGCTTATTTATTACAACAACAAGGATATAATGTTGTTGGACTATTTATGAAAAACTGGGAAGAGGACGACACAGAAGAATATTGCTCAGCCGCTGCTGACTTAGCAGACGCCCAAGCTGTTTGTGATAAATTAAACATTAAACTACATACTATTAATTTTTCTGCCGAGTATTGGGATAATGTTTTTGAACATTTTTTATCTGAATACAAAGCAGGACGCACACCAAACCCTGATATTTTATGTAATAAAGAAATTAAATTTAAAGCATTTCTTGAATACGCAGCTGAAGATCTTGGTGCTGATTACATTGCAACTGGACATTATGTACGCAAACGAGAAGTAGATAATAAAGTTGAGTTACTGCGAGGTATCGACAACAATAAAGACCAGAGTTATTTTCTCTATACTCTTAGTGAATCGCAAATCCATCAAAGTTTATTTCCCGTTGGTGAACTTGAAAAACCTGAAGTGCGTAAAATTGCACAGCAACTTGGTCTAGTTACTGCAACTAAAAAAGACTCAACTGGTATCTGTTTTATTGGAGAACGCAAATTTAGTGACTTTTTAGCACGATATTTACCCGCTCAAGCAGGTAAAATTCGTACTGTCAATGGCGAGGTGATTGGTCAGCATCAAGGCCTTATGTATCATACGTTAGGACAACGAAAAGGCTTAGGAATTGGTGGACTGAAACAGGCAGATGACACGCCATGGTATGTTGTTGATAAAGATCTAACCAATAACGAATTGATTGTAGCGCAAGGTCATGATCACCCCGCACTGTTTTCAAATGGGTTAACTGCGCAGCAACTACATTGGGTTGACCGTAAAGTGGTAACCCAGCCATTTAGTTGTACCGTAAAAACACGCTACCGCCAACAAGACATAGCCTGCCAAGTTACTCCATTAACTGATGACAAAATCGAAGTTATTTTTGATAGCCCTGTTGCAGCTGTAACGCCAGGTCAATCAGCAGTATTTTATAACGGCGAGGTGTGCCTTGGTGGTGGTATTATAGAAGAACGAATAAAAGGCAGTAAGTAAGGAGTTCTAAAAAGTGAATAATAAATACCATCATATTGCTATTGCGCTTGCTGGTGCTGTACAAAGCGCAATATTAGTGCCTCAACTTGCTAACACTGGTGTTTGCAGTACCATAATTTATGAACAAGCAATAAAAAGCGTTTTTAAAATTACTCCAAAGACTACAGACGATGTTTATGATGGCATTGAAAACATCAAAACAGGATTACAAACATTAATACAACTATTATCATCGGGACAAAAAGAACAAACCCAAATTATTCGTTACCTGTTTGGCACACTTAGCATTACAAGCAAACTACTAAAAAATAATGACGCATTAGATAAGATAGATCAGCGATTAAAACGTATATCATCACTTTATCCCGATATAAGTGATGAAATTGTTAGAGCTCATATTGATGACCTATCTTATTCTTTAGCGGGAATTTATTCCGATATCATCAGCCCTATATCAACTAAAATTAAAGTGATTGGCAAAGTCGAGTTTTTGCAAAACACATTAGTGCAAGCTAAAGTAAGAACAGCACTTTTGGGTTGTGTTCGATCCGCCATTTTATGGTATCAAGTTGGTGGCAATCGTTTTCAACTTATTTTTAACCGCAAGCGCATTTGTAGCGCTGCACAGCAGCTATTAGAGCAAATTAATTGAGCAAACTAGCTTACACTTTATAACTGATATTTCAAAATAGCAACGGAGTTAAACCGATGGAATTATCTGCACTTACAGCCCTTTCTCCTATTGATGGGCGTTATGGCGAAAAAACAAGAGAATTACGCACCATTTTTAGCGAATATGGTTTATTAAAATACCGTGTCCAAGTCGAGATTTGTTGGCTAAAAAAATTAGCCTCACAAGCAGATATTTTAGAAATTCCAGCCTTAAGCCAATCAGCTATCAATCATCTGAACCAAATTATTGAACAATTTAGTGAACAAGATGCAAATCGCATTAAAAAAATTGAAAAAACAACCAATCATGATGTCAAAGCGGTGGAGTATTATTTAAAAGAAAAGGTCAGCACTAACGAGGAATTACACGCAATCAATGAATTTATTCATTTTGCCTGCACATCAGAAGACATTAACAACTTATCTTATGCATTAATGCTAAAAACAGCTAAAGAGTCTGTCTTAATTCCCTATTGGAATAAGCTAATTGATAACATTACCGCACAAGCAAAAGCTTATCGGGACTTACCACTACTTTCAAGAACACACGGTCAACCAGCTACACCCACAACAATCGGTAAAGAATTTGCCAATGTAGCTTACCGCCTAAAACGCCAATTAAAACAGTTACAATCGGTTGAAATATTGGGGAAAATTAACGGAGCGACAGGCAACTATAATGCACATATTGTGGCTTATCCACAAGTAAATTGGCATAAATTCAGTGAAGATTTTGTTTACTCACTAGGGCTAACATGGAATCCTTATACCACACAAATCGAACCTCATGACTATATTGCAGAATTCTTTGATTGTGTAGCACGCTTTAATACCATTCTAATCGACTTTGATCGTGATATTTGGGGCTATATTGCATTAAATCACTTCAAGCAAAAGACTATTGCAGGTGAAATAGGCTCTTCTACAATGCCACATAAAGTTAACCCGATTGACTTTGAAAACTCAGAGGGCAACTTAGGGCTTGCCAATGCTATCATAAAACATTTAGGCAGCAAATTGCCAATTTCTCGCTGGCAACGCGATCTAACTGACTCAACAGTCTTACGTAATCTTGGAGTTGGCATTGGTTATGCCATTATCGCTTACCAATCAACTTTAAAAGGATTAAATAAACTTGAAGTCAACGAGGCTTATTTACTTGAAGAGCTTAACTGTAATTGGGAAGTGCTTGCCGAGCCTATTCAAACAGTTATGCGTCGTTATGGAATAGAAAAACCCTACGAAAAATTAAAAGAATTAACTAGAGGGAAACGTGTTGATGCACAAGACATTAAACTGTTTATCGACTCTTTAGCTTTGCCCGAAGCTGAAAAAATACGATTAAAACAGCTAACCCCTGCTAACTATATCGGTTACGCAACGAGTTTTGTTGACAAACTATAATAATAACCGCTTAAATTTAATAAATAGCCTGAAACGAACTACTGCAAACCTTTCAGGCTGTAAAATAAACTCATTAATTGAGTCAAATAAAAGTATATAATTTGTAGAGATAGGAAACTGTAATTGAATATTCGCATTGCAACACGAAAAAGCCCTCTAGCTCTATGGCAAGCTAATTTTGTTAAGCAACAGCTATTAGCTGCTCACCCAAATTTAACGGTGGATTTGCTCCCTATGACAACTAAAGGTGATGTATTACTTGATAGCCCACTATCAAAAATTGGAGGAAAAGGCCTTTTTGTTAAACAACTAGAACAAGCAATATTAAATAATGAGGCAGATATTGCTGTCCACTCGATAAAAGATATTCCGGCTGAGTTTCCCGAAGGGCTAGCTCTCACGACAATTTGCAAACGAGATGATGTACGTGATGCGTTTATTTCAAATAAATATTCAAACCTAGATGAACTACCCAATAATGCAGTGGTTGGCACATCAAGTTTACGACGTCAATGTCAATTGCGAGCTAAATATCCACATTTACAAATTAAAGAACTTCGAGGTAATGTCGGCACTCGTTTAGCGAAGCTCGACAATAATGAGTATGATGCAATTATTTTAGCTGCAGTTGGCTTAAAACGGTTGGCATTAGATGGCAGAATCAAACAATATATTGATACCAGCTTAATTTTACCTGCTGTTGGACAGGGTGCGATTGGCATTGAAACAAGAATAAATGACAAGCAAATATTAGATATTCTTTCAGTGCTTGATGATAAAAATAGCCACATTTGTATCCAAGCTGAAAGAGCGATGAATAAAGCCTTACAAGGTGGTTGCCAAGTCCCCATTGCTTGCTATAGTCAATTAAATAATAATACCTTATTATTAGAGGGCCTTGTTGGATGCATTGATGGTTCTAACATAATCAAAGCCTCGTTAAAAGGTAGTTTAACCGAAGCAGAAAGGCTAGGACAAGAGCTAGCAAATTGCCTGCTAAAACAAGGTGCAAAAACAATATTACAGGAATTACATCAAAAATGATTTTTGTAACCAGACCCTCTCCAGAGGGTGAAAAGCTTGCCCAACTATTTAATCAAGCAAACTTGCCAGCGCAACATCTCCCATTTTTTAAAATCTCACAAGGAAATGGGCTTCTAAATTTACAAGAACAATTCAATAATCTTGTACCCAACGATATAGTCATTGTTGTTTCACCGCAAGTTACGCATGTTATTAATGCACATTTTTCAAATCTAATATTGCCAGCTAACATTCGTTATTACGCAATAGGCAAAAAGTCAGCACAATTATTCAGCCAATTCACTACAGCTAAAATCAACTATCCCGAAAAAGAAAATAGCGAAGGGTTATTGGAAAAACTTCAACAAGAATCTGTACAGAACCATACCATTTTAATTTTATGTGGCAATTCGGGACGGCAATTATTAGCACAAACATTAACAAATCGAAAAGCTAAGGTTAAATCTATAGCGTGTTATGATCGCAGGCCAATCAACTATCCATCTAATATATTCTCTAGAAATACTGAAAATCAAATCATCATTATTACCAGTCTAGAACACTTAATTCGGCTTGAGTTATATAGCAATCTTAAACATAAAATGCATGTTAATCTTGTTGTCACAAGCCAACGAATCTTTGCAAAAGCCAAACAACTCAAATGGCAAAAAATTCTACTAGTCAATAGTGCAAATAATCAAAATCTGTTTGAGGCTGTAACAATAAACCATGCTATAACTACATAATAAAAATAGATTAATGCGATGTTCATATGCGACGTAAAGCCATTAGAGGTGCAAGGTGAATGATCAATAGATACTGAGAAAAATGGTACTCGACTTCGAGCAGGCTGTTGTTAATCTAAAAATAAAATCAAGTCAATTTAATAATAAACAAGCTACTTAAAAATAGTATATGATATTTTTCAATAAAAGAATAATCAAAATTTATTTAAAACTAGATTAACTCTGTGTCATAATGCCAATATAAATTTCTAATAAATCTAAATGAGGTCATTTATGTCACCAAGATACTATGGCGCCAATGCAACACTATCAACAATAAGCACAACTTCATTTAGTCAACCATCAACAACTGCGACTCAAAATAAAGCAAATAAGACTATGAAAGAAGACAAAAGAAATTCAACAGACCCACAACCTTACCCACCTGTAGAATCTAAGGCTCAACCCAAGTCAATTAATAACAACAACGCCAACAGTAGCTGTGCTCCTACTTCAAAGCTATCGATAATTGCTATAGCATTAACCGTTTGCTTAAGTGGTTTTGGTTTTTATTATGGTCATCAGCAAATTAAGCAGCAAAAAAAGGTCATTTCGACATTGCAAACTGAATTGGCAAATTTAAAACAAACAACAAAACAAAGCATCACAACTGATTTACAAGATAGTATTAACGATGCAATCAATAAGCAAAACCAACAATTTAACTCGTTAGAACAGCGTGTTGAGCGTGAACTTGGCGATCAGCAAGAAAAGCAACAGCAATTAAGCAATCAATTTAATGATTCATTAAAACTTACTGAACAAAACTTGCAAAAAATTAATGAACGCTTAGCTGCTATGTCCACCACCGATCACAATGTTTGGTTAATTTCACAAGCAAATTATTTAGTACATTTAGCAGGTCGTAAAATATGGAATGACCAAGATTACACATCAGCACGATTACTACTAAAAAGTGCAGATCAAAGCCTTGTACAAGCTGAGGATTCGAGCTTACTACCTGCAAGGCAAGCTATTGATAAAGATATCAATTCGCTCGCTCAAGTAAGTTTTATTGATACTGATGGTATTATTATTAACTTAATTGGTCTGTCAGAATCACTTACCGAATTACCTTTAGTTGGCAATTATAAAGATATTGACCTTGGTATGACGCTATATAGCGAAGATACTACAAATGTAAACAACTATAATAGTAAATCCCAAAATGTTGATACCACAAGCAATACTGTACAGGCGAATTCCAATAATGTAGTTGATAACAATAATAATGAGTTATCATCATCAATTAGTGAGTGGTCCAGCAATTTGTTAAGCAGTGCTAAGACCTTTATGGATAAATTCATTACTATTGAAAAACTTGACGATAAAGATAACAATTTTAAAGCATGCTTAGAACAAGCTGGCAAAGATGAAAAACAAATCACAAAATGCCAAATTTTAAAAGCACCACTGAGTTTAGAACAATCACTCTACCTGCGAGAAAATATTCGTTTCCGCCTATTGATTGCAGCACAAGCAGTACCAAGACATCAAGAACTTATTTACCAACGAGCACTTAGCGATGCAGCTATTTGGGTTAATGCCTATTTTGATGGTAATGCGCCAAGCGTGAAAGCATTCATTAATGAACTTGAAAGCTTACAAAATCAATCTATCAGTAATCAAAATGTCCCTGAAGACCTAGCTAGCATCGGCGAGCTTGAAAAACTGATGCAAACCCGTGTTCGTTCAATGTTAGCAAAATAGGAGAATAATGATGATAAAAATACTAATTATTTTCTTAGTGCTAGTCGGTGGATTGTTTCTTGGGCCATTATTACAAGGGCAGCAAGGCTCAGCGGTATTTGAATTTGCTAATTATCGTATTAGCATGTCGTTTAATTCATTTATGATATTTGAATTAATTGGGTTGCTTTTCCTTTACCTAATTTATTGTTTTTTTAGTAAAATATTTAGTTCTAAAACGGCATTAGGCAATTGGCTAAGCTTACATTCACCAAAAAAATCAATAAAACGCATTGAACAAGCACAAACCTTATTGCTTGAGGGCGATTATAAGCAAGCTGCTAAACTTTTTGTAAAAAGCGCTAAAGGGGCAAAAAATATCACTTTATCGTATTTACTTGCAGCCCAAGCTCAAATCAATAATAATGAATTAATTGAAGCAAATCAATCTCTTGAGCAAGCTGCTAAAAGTTGCCAATCAAAAGATTTATTTACCTTTCAATTGGTACAGATTCGCTTACAAATAAAAAACCACGAATACACTGCTGCAAGAATGACATTGAATCAACTATTAAACGAAAAACCACGCAATGGTGAAGTGCTTAGACTAGCTGATCAACTTTATTACGAAATGGGCGATTATCAAGCAATCATAGACCTATTGCCAGCAATGTATAAAGCTAAAGCGTATAGCGAATTGCGATTAGATCAGCTTAAACAAACAGCCTATATTGGCCGAATTAAACAACTTTCAGCTAGCGATGATCCTCAAGCGCTAGTAAAATGGTGGCACTCACAACCCCGAGCCATCTTAAATAATATTACTTATCAAAAAGCGGTAGCCGATAGTTTTAATCAATTAGGCCAAACCAATGAGGCAGAAAAGTTATTAAAGTCGATAAATAAGCTAGAACCAAAAGAAAGAACATAAAAGCGCACAAATAAAAAACAGGGCAAATGCCCTGTTTTTTATTTGTGCTTAAAATAGCCTTTATACATCGTAATTAGAAATTAATTATCGAATAACGTAAAATCAAACATAAAGTAACGAATTAACGCCATAAAGCATATACCAGCAACCACAATAAACATTAAATTTTTGGTTACAAAAGCAATAATGACAGTTGGAATTGTTGCTAAGCAATACTCTATATTAAAAGTAGGAAACTGTCCTTGTTTTGCTACAAATAAATTTTGCACAAACAGTGCAGTTAAAATACATAAAGGTACATACGACAAAAACTGAATTACACTATTAGGTAGCTGCAATTTCCGAACCAATAAAAATGGAATAATTCTCGGCAACCAAGTCACTAACCCACAACCGAAAATAATTAATAAGCTATACATTGTCATACATCACGCTCCATTACCATCCCCATAAAACAACCGATAAGCGTACTGATTAAAATAGCCATTTCAGGAGATACAAAGCGCATTAACAAAATAAGCGTAACTGCAACCGTTAGCATTGCTAAAATTCGATTTTTAAAATGCTTACTTTTATCACCAATTAATTGCAAATATAACAAACCAATAAACATGGCTACTAGAGCATAATCTAAACCGAACAGAGCAGGATCGGGTAACCATTCACCAATTAAAGCACCCAATAAGCAAGATAAAATCCAAGTAGTATAAGCGGTTAAGTTAAGTCCATGCATCCAAGCTGCGTTAATAGGCTCTTTATTAGCAATAGCATTCATAGCAACAGCAAAACTTTCGTCAGTCAATAAGCTACCAATACCAATATTATTAAATAGTGAAAACTTGCGAAAAATGGGGGCTGTTGCCATGCTCATTAAGAAATGACGTGAATTAATTAAAAAAGTAGTAAAAATAATGGTCGAAATGGGTGTAGCGACCATCATTAATCCAGCAATAATAAATTGTGCTGCGCCAGCATAAACGATAATAGCCAGCAACGTAATTTCAAATACTGACAAGTTTGCTGATTTGCCCACAATGCCTGCAGCAATACCGATACCGATGTAACCCAATAATGTTGGAATACAGGCATAAACTCCATCTTTAAATGTTAATGACATAACAACCACCTAAAAATAAACATTGTATTATCGTAAATTATCAATAAGCGGGTTGATTTACCCAAAGTATCGGCAGTTTGCTTGAATATAAAAATAAATGCAATGAATTATTAATTGATTTACGATATTTTTGATTTTGCAAAAGCTCACCTATTGTTAGAAATTAAATCAATCAACAATAGGCAAAATAACAATTAAGAATCAATGCCTTATCTATAGTTTATTACTCTAAAATAAAATGCAGTAGCACAATGCAACTACATTTCCTCTGCTTATAATATTTATACCAAGACATTCAAAACCAAAAAGTTAACTATAAAGCCCTACTTTCCATTAACACAAACCGCTCTTGAATATTGAATGCCCTTTATCTGTCCAACATTGGATGTTACTACCCACGGAAAACTACGTTTATTTGGTTCTATTAATTCAGCATAAAATCGTCAACCAAAAACTACTATTTGGGCAATACCCCATCAAATTACTCAACTCAGTAAATAACCTCCCCCAACCTTACGATAATAGTAATTAGGACTAAAATTAGTACCTTTACCCCAATATTTGGGGTATGCGTTAGTTAATTCTGCGCCTAGTGGCAACCTATAACCTATTGAATCGCGATATGCTTGTACTTTTTCTCGTATAAAATACGCTTCAACTTTAGATTTTTTAGTGATATACCATTTATCAATCTTAAAAACTATACACGGTTTTGTTTTTTCCTCGCTGTATAGATAATAAATGTGGTTGGCACAGCACTGACTGCGGTTGCTTTGTTTACATCATGTGTTGGGCCGAATAAATCTATCTTTGGCACACCTTCCTTTGGCACACCTTCAACGTCATCGCTAATAATTAAACTAATACTCGAATTTGCTGGGGTTTTGCTATAGCTTAATTTATCCTATTTTATTTTGGAGCAAATAATTTAAAAAATAGCCCATTGGCTCCACTGCGAGGAAAATTGAAATATGGCTGATTAATATCCTGCAATTTAAACCCTCGTTTTTCTTACCGCCCTATTACCAGATCCTTTTTTCATTTATCATCCCAACGATTTAAATTTTTTCAAGGTTAGGTCTAGTATAAATCTTATCGCCATAACAATACTTATCTTCAATAACTTTAGATTTGATATAATAAACAAACCTACCACCATCTTCCCCTGATTAGGCATACCATAAAGAGTTTGTACGTAAAGAGCACTCGTTGACACGATCAATTTATAAGGAGCTAAGCAAATAGCTAATGTTGGCATAATCAAATCAATGCAATGATTAATTTTTAGCAAAATATTGTTAACTAATATGTTTTAAGCGATTTTTGTAAAATGGCTTTACCTAAATCACATAAAAAAGTAATGATAAGTAATAAAAATTGCACGATCCAATATCAAAAATAGATATAGAACTCTATCTATTTTTTTATTTTGCTATAATATTTACAAAAGCATCTTTGACAATTAAAAAGCATTTATTTATTAAAAGTGATAAACCAATCTATGTATACAGGAACTCTATTTATTGTTTCAGCGCCAAGTGGTGCTGGTAAATCAAGTTTAATTCAAGCTTACCTTTCCCAAAGTAATTTGCACCCAGCCAAAGTATCAATTTCGCATACAACGCGCACCCCTCGCCCTGGTGAAGCACATGGCGAGCATTATTATTTTGTGGATCATGAGCACTTTGAATCATTAATTGCCAAGCAGGCATTTGTTGAATATGCTAACGTTTTTGACCATTATTATGGCACATCTAAAGCCGAAATCGAGCAAAGCCTATCGCAAGGGACTAATGTTTTTTTAGATATTGATTGGCAAGGTGCTAGGCAAGTACGCAAAAAAATGCCTGATGCAAAAAGTATATTTATATTACCACCCTCACTAAAAGAGCTTGAAAATCGGCTAGTAAAGCGTGGGCAAGATGACAATAATATCATTGCCAAACGAATGAAAAAAGCACAGGCTGAAATTTCGCATTATAACGAGTATGACTATGTCATTATCAATGACGATTTTAATATATCGTTAAATGCCTTAAGCGCAATAATTACCACAGCTAGTTTAGAGCAATCAAAACAAACTGTTATCAATAAACAATTATTAGCAGATTTATTGGCAAACCATTCAAATTAAAACATATATGATATCGCCTAAATATCAGTGCGATATCATTGATAGAATAAATTAATGACCTAATCCTCTATCGGCCTGATCGTTTTGAATTAACTCTAACTTATAGCCATCAGGATCTTCAACAAAAGCAATAATAGTTGTGCCCCCTTTAACTGGTCCGGCTTCACGGATAACTTTACCGCCTGCTTGTTTCACGTCATGACACATTTTAGCAACATCATCAACACCAATTGCAATATGACCAAATGCCGAACCATGTTTATATTGATCAGTGCCCCAGTTATAAGTTAACTCAATAACTGAACTGATAGTTTCATCACCATAACCAACAAAAGCTAATGAATATTGATATTCAGTATTTTCACTGGTTCTTAACACACGCATTCCCATTATACGAGTATAAAAATCAATTGAACGTTGTAGATCACCAACGCGGATCATGGTATGTAATATACGCATTACTTTATTGCTCCTTATCACATTAAAATTTGTGGTGAGTTTATACGTTAGTGCTTAGACAGGCAAATATTTGTTGCAGATTAAGAATGTATGATAAAAAATAATCACAAAAAGCGAATAAAATTAACATGTTGCTCACCATAAAGATGAGCAAAATTCAATCGAAAATCACATACAATTTATTAAAAGTTAAAAACTCTTATTTTATTGAATTTTTAAAACTACGAGGTGAAGCGCTAATTTGCT
Source organism: Gilliamella sp. Nev3-1 (assembly GCF_001690435.1). Taxonomy (NCBI): domain Bacteria; kingdom Pseudomonadati; phylum Pseudomonadota; class Gammaproteobacteria; order Orbales; family Orbaceae; genus Gilliamella; species Gilliamella sp. Nev3-1. The sequence goes on from NZ_LZHN01000045.1 coordinate 15,660, forward strand.
TACCGTTAGTAACTAAACGAACAGGTTGACCAACAAAGAAATCATTAGGAGAACCTTTTTGAACAATAACAATATTTGATCCATTATTCTGTTTAATTTCTAATTCAACCCCTTCAGCTTGACTGGCTTTATTTTGAATTGCATCGCCCAAAATTGCACCACCAATAGCACCTGTAGCAGCGGCTAACACTCGACCAGTGCCATCGCCAATGGTATTGCCTAAAACACCACCTAGAACAGCACCACCTAAACTACCCGCTACGTTTTCACTCTTGCCATTTGACGCATTAGCTTGAATTTTAACTGGTCGTACAGAAACAACTGTACCATAACTCACTTGTTGAACTTGTTTTGCTTGATCAGCCGTATATACATCGCCAGAATAGAGATCACTATTGCTACATCCAGATATAAGTGCAGCTAAAATAGTTAATGTGACGATTTTTTTCATAATTAATTCCTCATGTAATATTCGTATAAACTCGTTATACATTGTTTAGGATAATATTGTTTTTGAAAAACGACAATACCATTTTCATTATTTTATCAATAGCCAATACAATTTATGCCTAAGTTAGGTTATACTCAGCGCAATATTTTATTAAGCATATAATGAATATATGAAACGGTTATTTTTTCAAGTAATATTATCAGTTATGATAACTGCCTGTCATGATGTAAATCAAGCGCCACAAAAAACAGATAGCGCTGCTTTTGAGCAACCATCAGGTGGTTGTTTAGATAATAAAACAGCAAATGATTCACACCTTGGCAAAGTTCCTGCTTTAGGATGTTCCGTAAAATAATTTAATAGGCATATGTAACATAATGAAAACTATCGAAATCGACGAAGAATTATACCAATTTATTGCTGGCCAAACTAAACACATTGGTGAAGACGCATCAAGTATATTACGACGTTTGTTAAATATAAACCAATCTGGATTGGCAAAACAACGAACTAGCGTAAAAAAAGAAAATCATTATCCTCTTTTTAATGATTTATTGACTAGCAGCACTTTTACAAACGAAAAATCTATTATTAGTCGTTTTATATTATTACTTAGTGCATTATATAACTATAATCCAGCACTCTTTGCTATTGCCGCCACCTCATTGCATGGTAGCAAACGACAATATCTCGCAAAAGACAAACTATCACTCGAAACATCAGGTAAAAATACCAAACCTCGCGAAATTACTGGCACACCTTATTGGGTTATTAGTAATACCAATACTGCCAGGAAAATGTATATTATTGAATCGATAATGAGTGACATGGGCATATCCGAAACAATGATAAACCAAGTTACCAACGCTTTTTTACCTTAACAGTTAAATAAAAACACATATAGCGTTAAAAACACGATATAAACTCAATCAATTCATGTTTTTAGCCATTATAAAATATTAGTTTATGAAAGAGGAGTAAAAAATGGCCAAGCAAAGCCGCGCAGGAATGCTAGCGCAAGCATCGGATCTTATTAACGTTGAAGCCTTAAAAAATAACTATTACCAAATCCAACCTGATACGGATAATGCTAGCCAATTAGTCATTTTTGGTACGTCTGGCCATCGTGGCAGTTCCAACAAAGGTACATTTAATGAAGCTCATATATTAGCCGTTGCTCAAGCCATTGCCGAATACCGCAAAGCCAATAACATTACTGGTCCATGCTTTATTGGTCAAGACACCCATGCACTTTCAGAACTTGCATTAAAATCAGTTATTGAAGTTTTTGTTGCTAATGAACAAACTGTGGTCATGGCTCATGATTGGGGCTATACACCAACGCCAGTGATTTCACATGCTATTTTAACCTATAACCAAGACAAACATTCCCAGCTTGCCGATGGCATCGTAATTACGCCATCACATAACCCACCTGAAGATGGCGGAATAAAATATAATCCAACTAATGGTGGTCCTGCAGATACTGATATTACAAAGCAAATAGAAAACCGCGCTAATGAATTACTAAAAAACAAACTAAATGGTGTAAAACGCATCAGCTTAGACAAAGCAATACATTCAAATTATATCCATACGAAAGAATACGAAACCGATTATATTAACGATCTTGAAAATATTCTCGATCTATCTCTCATCAAATCATCATCACTAAAAATTGGTGTTGATCCATTGGGTGGTGCTGGTATCACTTATTGGCCTAGAATTGCCGAAAAATATGGTATTAACTTAAATATTGTTAACAACAACATCGATCCAACATTTAGTTTTATGCACCTAGATCATGATGAAGTGATCAGAATGGACTGCTCAAGCCGTTGGGCAATGGCTGGATTATTAAAATTAAAAGATCAATTTGATTTAGCCTTTGGCAACGACACTGATTTTGATCGGCATGGTATAGTGACCCCTACCGGGCTAATGAACCCAAATGCCTATCTTTCTACATGTGTAAATTACTTGTTCCAAAATCGCCCTCAATGGCATAAAGATATCGCCATTGGTAAAACGCTAGTCACAAGCTCAATGATTGATCGAGTAGCCAATAGCTTAAACAAAAAATACTTAGAATACCCAGTTGGCTTTAAATGGTACGCTGATGGGCTTTACCAAGGCAAACTAGGCTTTGCTGGCGAAGAAAGTGCTGGCGCCTCATTTTTAAGAACTAACGGTAAAGTTTGGACGACCGACAAAGATGGGATTATTTTATGCTTATTAGCGGCCGAAATGACAGCTAAATTGGGTAAAAATCCACAAGAACAATATCAAAAGCTGGAAGAAAAATTTGGTGTTTCTTATTATGGACGAATTCAAGCGCCAGCCTCGTTTAATGAAAAACAAAAACTAGCGAAACTTGATGCTAGTCAATTAACTACCGACAACCTAGCTGGCGAAAAAATTACTCAATGCCTAACGACTGCACCTGCTAATAATGCACCAATTGGCGGGCTTAAAGTGATTACAGAAAACGGTTGGTTTGCCGCTCGCCCTTCAGGAACCGAAGATGCTTACAAAATTTATGCTGAAAGTTTTATAAGCAACGAACATTTAAGTACGCTTCAACAAGAAGCGCAAGAAATTGTGGCAAAAGCAATTAAATAGTTAGCCGAATTTGCAATAAAAAGTAACTGTTAAAGTTGCTTTTTATTTTTAAAGCACAATTTTAATTCCAACTTAACATTTTGATTTTCTAGTAAGAATATTTATTTTCTGATAAAAACCCTTTTATTAGTTTTTTGTTTTTATCAACGCCTAATTTTTCCCAATCGCTTTATGCCTTTTGATATGGTGTAGCATTTTGTGTACATACCTATCAAAAAAGCTAGTTTTACTAATATTTTATTTCATATGAATAAATGCATCAGCACTTATTACTGATGCAAATCCCGTCAATGCCGACATAAAACCATTATGTACCATTTGAGCAGGAAGGATTTGATCATTAAATTCAAGATCTCGCGTTGTGCAAGCATTATGAATTAAAATAGGCTGATAACCTAGTTCGCAAGCGTAGCGGGTAGTTGAATCAACACACATGTGACTCATCATGCCGCAAAGAACTAATTGTTCTATGCTTTCTTGCTGTAATTTTTGTTGTAAATTGGTTTGATAAAAGCTATTGGGAAAATTTTTTTCTATAATATATTCATGTAAATCGTTAACAGGTAATAGGCTAGAGTGAATTTCAGCGCCATTACTTCCTTTAACGAAAAAGTTAGCATTAGGATCAGATTTTGTATGTTGAATATAATAGATGGGTAACTGTTTTAATCTAAAATATTGCTGTAATTTTAGAACATTTTTTAATGTAGATTCGGTATTAACTAAGGCAAATTTACCTTCTGGAAAATAGTCATTTTGGACATCAATAATCACTAATGCCTGTTTCATCTTTTTGCTCCTTTGTTATCTTTCTATTTATAATTATGTAATAATTGAGTAACGCATAACATAGTAGACTGAAAGCCTTTGCTATTATTCGCTTTCAAAATGAAAAAATGGATAAAAAAGATCGAGCTATTTTAGATGAATTGAAAAAGAACAGCCGTTAATCATGGAAAGAGATTGGCGAAAAAGTATTTTTAACAGGGCAAGCTGTTGGGCAGCGAGTTCAAGAACTGCACGCTAATCACATTATCGAAAAGTTTACTATCAAAGAAAAAATCAGCAACCTGCAATTTATCACCATTTATATGGATTCCAACCAATTTAGAGCATTTGAAAATAGGGTTAAATCGTTTAACGAAATTATCGAGTTTTATAAAATTACAGGCGATGGGTGTTATATGATAAAAAGTTGCTTTATTGATGAAAGATTAACGCTATTTTTAGAAGAAATTGAGCAATATTGTCGATACAAAATTAATCATCAACTACAACAAATTATTTAATGTTATACAATACAGTTGTAAAAAATATTCAGGATTCTATACCATTTAAGCGTGAAAATAACTGATTATCTTAAACTTAAGTAAACAATTCATGCCCATTAGCTAAGAATAAATACGAATTTTGTTAATAAAAAACAAAAAACAGTTGCGAGTAAGCAATTTATGTTATATTTTGTTCAGTAGCTTTAATTATTAACTCAGTTAAAGGTTATTATTTTATGATTTGTTTTTGCGTTTTTGTTACTAATTTTATCACTAAACATCATCACCATCATTCCTGAATAGTCTTCGGGCGATTGGTGCTGGAAGACGTTGGTCTTCCGGTGATATCGCAAAAGCAAATAGAAAACCCTCGGAAGATCAAACTTCCGGGGGTTTTTTGTTTGTAATTTATAAATTTTTTGGATAGATGGGAGAATATTATGTTAGATAATTCGCGTTTACGCATTGCGATGCAAAAATCAGGCCGTTTAAGCGATGAGTCAAAAAAGTTACTGGCACAATGTGGCATTAAGATTAATCTGCAAGAACAGCGTTTGATCGCTTTTGCCGAAAATATGCCTATCGATATCTTGCGAGTTCGAGATGATGACATTCCCGGTCTGGTGATTGATGGCGTTGTCGATATTGGTATTGTTGGCGAGAATGTATTAGAAGAAGAAGTATTAGATAGGCAAGCCGAAGGCGAAAATCCACAATTTAAAAAATTGCGCAATTTAGATTTTGGTGGCTGTCGTTTGTCGATTGCAGCGCCTCGTGATTTTGATTATACGGGGCCTGAATGTTTAAATGATTTGCGAATTGCCACAACTTACCCTCACCTACTACGTCGCTATCTTGCTCAATATAATGTGACTTTTAAAACCTGTTTGCTTAATGGTTCGGTCGAAGTTGCGCCACGAGCTGGGCTTGCTGATGTGATTTGTGATTTAGTTTCCAGTGGAGCAACACTTGAAGCAAACGGGCTTAAAGAGATAGAAGTCATTTATCAATCAAAGGCCTGTCTAATTCAACGACAAGGTGAAATGTCTACAATCAAACAAGCATTAATAGATAAAATTATGACTCGAATTCAAGGAGTGATCCAAGCTCGAGAATCAAAGTATATTATGTTACACGCTCCAACTGCGGTTTTAGATGATGTTGTTGCTTTGCTCCCTGGTGCTGAAAATCCAACCATTTTACCGTTAACTGGTGAACAAAATCGAGTTGCATTACATATGGTCAGCACTGAATCGCTCTTTTGGGAAACCATGGAGAAACTAAAAGCGTTAGGAGCAAGCTCAATTCTTGTATTACCAATTGAAAAAATGATGGAGTAAAAATATGAAACTCTCTTATTGGCAACAATGTACTAATGAACAACAAGCAATATTATTAACTCGACCGGCAATTAGCTCTTCTGAATCAATTAGCAAAGCAGTGGCTGACATTTTGGCACAAGTTAAACAAAATGGGGATCAAGCATTAAAAGCGCTTAGTAGCAAGTATGATAAAGTTCAAATTAAGCAAATTAAACTAACTCAAGATGAAGTCAAATTGGCAACCAGTCGAGTTAACCCTGAATTAAAACAAGCTATGCAACTTGCCGTTGCTAATATTAAGAAGTTTCACCAAGCACAAATCCAACAAACCATTACGGTTGAAACAATGCCAGGAATAAAATGCCAACAAGTAACTCGCCCAATTGATTCTGTTGGACTTTATATTCCAGGTGGTTCAGCACCTTTATTATCAACCGTATTAATGCTTGCGACCCCTGCTAAAATTGCGGGTTGCCATAAAGTAATTTTATGTTCTCCTCCTCCGATTGCTGATGAAATATTATATGCAGCTGAACTTTGTGGAGTGACTGAAATTTATCAACTCGGAGGAGCTCAAGCTATCGCTGCTATGGCATTTGGTACAGAATCGGTACCTAAAGTGGCTAAAATCTTTGGACCTGGTAATGCGTATGTCACCGAAGCGAAACGTCAAGTAAGCCAGAGTTTAGATGGTGCTGCCATTGATATGCCTGCTGGCCCTTCTGAGGTGCTGGTCATTGCTGATAGTTCGGCAAATCCTGCTTTTATTGCCGCCGATCTGTTATCACAAGCTGAACATGGTGCTGATTCGCAAGTCGTTTTGTTAACGCCAGATGAGAAAATAGCTCAAACAGTATCGATCGAAGTTGATAAACAACTAGCCAATCTATCGCGCAAAAACATTGCCGAAAAAGCCTTACAAGAAAGTCGTTTAATTGTGACTAGCAATTTAGATGAATGTGTCAATATCAGTAATTGCTACGGACCAGAACATTTGATTATTCAAACATCTAATGCGGATGAGTTAGTTGAAAAAATCACTAGTGCTGGCTCAGTATTTTTAGGGAATTGGTCACCAGAATCAGCAGGAGATTACGCATCAGGAACCAATCATGTACTACCTACTTATGGCTATACCGCAACATATTCTAGTCTTGGACTTGCTGATTTTCAAAAGCGTATGACCGTGCAAAAATTAACGCCAGAGGGTTTAAAAATGATAGGTAACGCTGTTGAGCTTATGGCCGAAGCTGAACAACTTACTGCACATAAACAAGCCGTAACACTCCGCTTAGCGGCATTACAAGCAGAAAATAAATAAGGTAATTAATATGGATATCAATAAACTTGTTAGAAAAAATGTACAAAAACTGACGCCATACCAATCTGCTCGTCGAATTGGTGGTAATGGCGATGTGTGGTTAAATGCCAATGAATTTCCCGTTGCACCGCATTTTGAGTTAAAGGAACAAAGCCTAAACCGTTATCCTGAACCACAACCAGAAAAGGTTATCAACCGTTACGCTCAATATGTTGGTGTTACGCCAGAACAAGTCATTGTGAGTCGAGGAGCAGATGAAGCCATTGAGTTATTAATGCGTGCTTTTTGTGAGCCTACCCAAGATAGTATTTTATATTGTCCGCCAACTTATGGTATGTATCAAGTTAGTGCTGAAACACTTGGAATAGAAACCAAAGCCGTTCCAACAACAGCAGATTGGCAGCTCGATCTTAATGGAATAAAACAAAATCTTGATAAAGTAAAACTGATCTATGTCTGCTCACCTAATAATCCTACAGGTAATTTAATCAATCCTGATGATATTAAGATGTTACTTGATATAGCTAAAGATCGTGCATTAGTTATCATTGATGAAGCTTATATTGAATTTTCACCCGAATCATCAGTCGTTAGTTGGCTTGCTAATTATCCACACTTAGTGATTTTGCGTACCTTATCTAAAGCGTTTGCGTTAGCAGGATTACGTTGCGGTTTTACTATTGCCAATAAAGCAGTGATTGATGCACTACAAAAAGTCATTGCGCCTTATCCACTTGCAACGCCCGTGGCCGATATTGCAACACAAGCGCTGAGTAAAGATGGTATTAATACCATGAAATTGCATGTGATCAATTTAAATAAGCAGAAAGAGAAGTTTACCAACCAATTATCTCAACTACCGATTGTTGAAAAAGTTTACCCAAGTCGATCCAACTACTTATGTGTTAAATTTCAAGATAATAAAGAAGTATTTAACACCTTATGGAATAAAGGAATTATTTTACGAGATCAAAGCAAAGTAATTGGACAACAAAATATGATTCGCATTACCATTGGCACTCAAGCTGAATGCGAGGCGGTAATTTCAGCACTCAAAACGATAAAATAGGAGTAATCATGTTACAAAAATACTTATTTATTGATCGAGATGGCACACTAATTACCGAGCCACCTATTGATTTTCAGGTTGATCGTTTTGACAAATTAGCTTTTGAACCCAACGTAATCCCTGCTCTGTTAAAACTACAATCAGCAGGGTATAAATTAGTCATGGTCACCAATCAAGATGGACTAGGTACAAGTAGCTATCCACAAGCAGATTTTGATGGCCCACATAACCTTATGATGCAAATTTTTAAATCACAAGGTGTTAATTTTGAAGATGTCCTAATTTGCCCTCATTTTCCTGAGGATAATTGCGAGTGCCGTAAGCCTAAAATTCAATTAGTTTTACCTTATCTTATCAGTGGTAAGTTAGATACACAAAACAGTTATGTTATTGGTGATAGACTCACCGATATTCAACTTGCTGAAAATATGCAAATAAAAGGATTACGCTATCATCCTGAAAATCTCAATTGGAATGAAATTGCTCAACAGTTAACAGAGGTTAATCGTTATGCTAAAGTTGAGCGTAATACCAAAGAAACCAAGATATTAGTCGAGGTCTGGCTCGATCGCCAAGGTGGTAGCCAAATTAATACAGGAATTGGCTTTTTTGATCATATGCTTGATCAAATTGCTACCCATGGTGGAATTAAACTCAATATCCAAGTCGATGGCGATTTACATATTGATGATCACCATACAATTGAAGATACAGGACTTGCTTTAGGTGAGGCACTAAAAAAAGCACTGAATAATAAGCGAGGTATTACTCGATATGCTTCTGTTATTCCTATGGATGAGTGCCTAGCTAAGTGCGCAATAGATATTTCGGGTAGGCCGTACCTTAAATTTAAAGCAGAATTTACTCACCAAAAAGTCGGCGATATGAGCACACAAATGGTAGAGCATTTCTTTTACTCTCTGAGCTATGCAATGGGTATCACGTTACATATTGAAACAGAAGGCGATAACGATCATCACAAAGTAGAAAGTTTGTTTAAAGCCTTTGCGCGAACTTTAAAACAAGCCATAAAAATTGACGGTGACCATTTACCAAGCTCAAAAGGGGTATTATAAATGAATATAGTCATTCTCGACACTGGCTGTGCTAATCTTTCATCGGTTAAATATGCTGTGCAACGATTAGGTTATGAGCCAATAATTAGTCTTGAGCCTGATGTGGTACTTAGCTCTGATAAACTGTTTTTACCGGGAGTGGGTTCAGCAAAAGCCGCTATGCAAAATTTAAAAGAACGAAATTTAATTGAGTTGATAAAAGTTTGTACCCAACCTGTGTTAGGGATCTGCCTTGGTATGCAACTTTTAGCAAATTATAGTAACGAAGGCCATGTGCATACACTAGGGATTATTCCTGAAAATGTGGTAAAAATTCCTGATTGTGGACTACCTTTACCACATATGGGTTGGAATCAAGTCAAACCAAAAGCCGGACATCATCTATTTCGAGATATTCCTGATGATGCTTATTTTTACTTTGTACATGGATACGCGATGCCATTATGCTCAGCAACAATAGCAGAAACCAGTTACGGCGAAAGCTTTACCGCTGCCGTACAAAAAGACAACTTTTACGGCGTGCAGTTTCATCCCGAGCGTTCTGGCTGGGCCGGTGCCACATTACTCAAAAACTTTTTGGAGATGTAATCATGATTACTTTGCCAACAATAATACCTGCACTTGATTTAATTGATGGATCAGTTGTGCGCTTACATCAAGGTGATTATGAACAAAAACGTGATTACGGAAATGATCCCCTTTTACGATTGCAAGATTATGAAAAACAAGGTGCTAAATTATTACATCTTGTGGACTTAACTGGTGCAAAAGATCCAAAAGCACGTCAGATTTCGTTAATACAAACATTGATTAATGCAGTACAAGTGCCAATCCAAGTTGGTGGAGGGATTCGCACAGAAAAAGATGTACAAGCATTACTATCAGCGGGTGCTGCGCGAGTGGTTATTGGCTCAACCGCCATTAAACAACCCGAATTAGTCAAACAGTGGTTTACAAAATATGGCGCAGAAAGGTTGGTATTAGCACTTGATGTACGTATTAATACTAATGGAGAAAAACATGTTGCTATTCATGGTTGGCAAGAAGATTCCAACCAAACCTTAGAACAGGTGATTGATGATTACCTACCGTTTGGTTTAAAGCATGTGCTGTGCACTGATATCTCTAAGGATGGCACACTTAGCGGAGCAAACGTTAAATTGTATCAGCAAATCAGCCAAAAATACCCACAAATTGCCTTTCAGGCTTCAGGTGGCATTGGTCAGTTAAGTGATATCAAAGCACTTAAAGACAATGGTATTGCTGGTGTGATTGTAGGTCGGGCATTACTTGAAGAAAAATTTACTGTTCAGGAGGCAATTTCATGCTGGCAAAAAGGATAATTCCTTGTTTAGATGTCCGTGATGGTCAAGTAGTTAAAGGCGTGCAGTTTCGCAATCATGAAATTATTGGTGATATTGTACCTTTAGCTAAACGTTATGCACAAGAAGGGGCTGATGAACTGGTTTTTTATGATATTACCGCCTCGTCAGACGGCCGTGTAGTTGATAAAAGTTGGGTGGCAAAAGTCGCCGAAGTAATTGATATCCCCTTTTGTGTTGCTGGTGGGATAAAAACAGTTGAAGATGCGGGGCAAATATTAACCTTTGGTGCCGATAAAATCTCAATTAATTCGCCCGCATTAGCTAACCCTCATTTAATTACTGAACTTGCCGATTGTTATGGTGTGCAGTGTATTGTAGTGGGTATTGATACATGGTATGACCAAGAATCACACAATTATCATGTTTACCAATTCACGGGCGATGAAAAACGTACAGTTGCAACTAAATGGAACACGCTTGACTGGGTACAAGAGGTGCAAAAACGTGGTGCTGGTGAAATTGTGCTTAACATGATGAATCAAGACGGTGTTCGCAATGGGTACGATATTGCTCAACTTAAAGCAGTTCGTGAAGTATGCCGTGTTCCTATAATTGCTTCGGGTGGCGCAGGCACTATGCAACATTTTTTACAGGCATTTAACGAAGCTGAAGTGGATGGCGCATTGGCAGCATCTGTTTTTCATAAACAAATTATTAACATTGCTGAACTAAAACACTATTTGACACAATATGGAGTAGATATTCGATTATGTTAACTCAAAATTGCAATACAAAATTAAATTCACAACAATTAGATTGGCAAAAAGTAGATAATTTGATGCCAGTTATTATTCAGCATTATATTTCTGGCGATGTTTTGATGCTGGGTTATATGAATCAAGAAGCATTAACGCAAACACAAAGTAGTGGTAAAGTGACCTTTTACTCAAGAACTAAACAACGTATTTGGACAAAAGGTGAAACTTCTGGTAACTATCTAAAGGTAATCAATATCACTGCCGATTGCGATAATGACACCCTGCTTATTTTAGCCGATCCAATAGGACCAACTTGTCACACAGGTGCTAACAGTTGTTTTGTGGGTGCTAAAACGGAGTGGGGATTTTTATTTGAGTTAGAACAATTACTTGCTGCGCGCAAGAATGCCGATCCGAAATCGTCATACACAGCAAAACTCTATCACGATGGCACTAAACGTATTGCGCAAAAAGTGGGAGAAGAAGGCGTCGAAACGGCTCTTGCAGCAACTGTTCATGACCGTGAAGAGCTAAAAAATGAATCAGCAGATCTCATTTATCACTTATTAGTTTTACTTCAAGATCAGAATCTATCTTTACAAGATGTCATTGGTATTTTAAAAGCAAGGCATAAATAGTAAAAACCAATAAAGTGCGATCCCTATCGCGCTTTATGTTACTTTTCAATTAGCAAAAAAGAATAGGCTTACTTAACAAACTGGCAATTTTATTCCATTAAACATTGCTAATACATCACTATTGTTTTCACTTAGCATAAGTTTATCAACTGTTTGTCGATTCAGATGAGAAGAAAACTGATGAATAAAATCATACATATAGCCACGTAAAAATAATGAGCGAGCAAAAGTAATATAGGTGGTACTGTAAGGAAAAATATGCCCAGCATTCAGTACGACCAAATCATCATCTGACGTATTATTTACAGCCATTTTTGCCACAATGCCAACGCCTACTCCTAATTTCACATAGGTTTTAATTAAATCAGCATCTGTTGTGCTAAAAACGATATTCGGAGTCTGATGTGCTCGTGTAAAAGCTTGATTTAAATCTGAACCATCATTTGAAAAATCATAACTGACTAACGGATATTTTGAGAGTTCTTCAATTGAAATTAGACTACGTTTCGCTAACGGGTGATCTTTCATCACAATAATGGCTTGGTTCCAATGATAACAAGGTAAAGCAATCATATCATCACTTAACGACGAAATCTCAGTTACAATAGCAAATTCTGCCTGCCCTGCTTGCGCTTGTGCAATACATTGTGCTGATGAGCCTTGTTCCATATGCAAAGTAATGCTCGGGTATTGTTGCATAAACTGTTGAATCACAACAGGCAAAGCATAACGAGCCTGAGTATACGTTGTGATAATAGTTAACGAACCTTGATTTGGCTGACTAAATTCTTTAGCGATAATTTTAATATCGTTGGACTTATTTACAATTTCTCGGGAAAGCGCAACAATTTTTTCACCAACAGGCGTCACATGTGAAAGGTGTTTACCTGTTCGAGTAAATATCTGAACACCAAGTTCATCTTCTAATAGTTTTATTTGTTTGCTAATACCTGGTTGAGAGGTATACAGTTTTTCGGATGTTAACGATACGTTAAGATCATTATTGACGACTTCAACAATATAACGTAGTTGCTGCAATTTCATGACAAAGGCTCCTTCAACTGTATGCGTTTCACCCTGTTGATGAGATCGCAAGGGTGATTTTGTAAGGTAAATCCTTTCACACTCTAGTACAAACAAAAATAACTATTTTCATACTAAAACGTATAATTTACTGAAATCTATTAACAAAAATTCAGATGCTATTATCTATTTTTTGGTATTTATCCATTTACCATCCACGTATTGCATCACCCACCCTGTCGATTTGCCATTCACTTCAGAAGTAACATATTGTTGTTTATTTTTACGACTAAAACGAACAATCGATGGATTACCATCAGGATCTTTGTTTGGCGCTTGCGTTAAATAGATAAATTTTTCTGGCAAACGATCTTTAAAACGTTGCAATTCTTCAATCAAAGGTGCTCGGGTTTCTCTTGATTTTGGAAAATTGTGTGCTGCTAAAAAGATTCCAGAGGCACCATCACGTAATACGAAATGCGCATCAGATTTTGTACATTTAAGTTCAGGTAGATCAACCGGATCTTCTTTTGGTGGCGCGACCTCACCATTTTTTAGAATTTTACGGGTATTTTTACAATCTGAATTAGTACATCCCATATATAAACCGAAACGCCCTGATTTTAGATGCATCTCAGAACCACATTTTTCACATTCAATAATAGGACCTTCGTAACTTTTAACTTTAAAGCTACCTTTTTCAACAATAAAACCATCACAAATTGGATTATTACCACAAATATGTAATTTTCGCTCACTATCAAGCAAATAACTATCCATTGCCGTATGGCATTTAGGACAACGTTTACATGCTCTTAATGCATCGGTTTCCGCTGTTTCTGATTCTTCTAAAAGATTAAGTGTTTCATGCTCAGGAATTAAATTAATTGTTTGCTTACAACGCTCCTTTGGTGGTAATGCATAACCAGAGCATGCTAAAAATACCCCTGTACCCGCCGTTTTAATTCCCATTTCACGCGCACAATTAGGGCATTTAATTTCAGGCGTTAACACTAATGGATTAAGTTGCATTCCACCTTTATCAGGTGCTTGTTCAGCCACTTCAAGATGCTTACTAAAATCGCTAAAAAATTGGTCAAGCACTTCGCGCCATTCTTGCTTTTTGTGAGCAATTTCATCCAATGCATGTTCCATGCGTGCTGTAAAGTCATAGCTCATTAGATCATTGAAGTTTTCACTAAGCCTATCGGTAACAATTTCACCAATTTTTTCAGCATAAAAACGGCGATGATCTAAACGTACATATCCTCGATCTTGAATTGTTGAAATAATCGTTGCATAAGTAGATGGACGACCAATTTCACGTTTTTCCAGTTCTTTGACTAATGATGCTTCATTATAACGAGCAGGTGGTTTAGTAAAGTGTTGATTTGGGGTTAAGCTAATTAAGCCAAGTTGATCATTTACCGATAATTGCGGTAATATCTTGTCTTCATTGTTTTTAGCCAGTTGTGGCTGCACTTTCGTCCAACCATCAAAACGCAATGTACGACCTTTGGCTTTTAACGTAAAATCGCCAGATTTAACGGTAATTGTTGTTGAATTATATTCCGCCGATGTCATTTGACAAGCCACAAATTGACGCCAAATTAGTTGGTATAATTTACAAGCATCTACTTCTACATCACTAATATTATCAGCAAGAATAGTCACATCTGATGGACGAATAGCCTCATGTGCTTCTTGCGAGTTTTTCTTGCTACTGTATAAATTAGGTGAATTAGGTAAATATTTATTACCGAAATTTTTACCAATGTAATCCCGAACCATGGTTAATGCATCTTGACTCAAATTGGTTGAATCAGTACGCATATAAGTGATATAACCAGCCTCATATAAGCGTTGCGCTAGCATCATGGTCTTTTTAACACCAAATCCTAAACGCGTACTTGCAGCTTGTTGTAATGTTGAAGTAATAAACGGCGCAGTTGGATTACTTTTAGTTGGTTTTTCTTCAATATGGGTAACTTGATATTGGTTTTTATCCAACTGTGCTAAAGCGATATCAATAGCCACTTTATCTTTTGGCTCAAACGCTTCATCTTTGTAATGCGTGACTTGTAATGTTAATTGCTCTTTTTTAGCAGTATTTAAATCAGCATAAAGATCCCAGTACTCTTCAGGAATAAAAGCATGAATTTCACGTTCACGTTCAACAACAAGTCGCACTGCAACCGACTGCACACGACCAGCAGATAAACCTCTTGCCACTTTTTTCCAAAGTAATGGTGATAACATAAAACCGACAACTCGATCCATAAATCGGCGGGCTTGTTGTGCATTCACCCGATCCATATCAAGCATTGCAGGCTGATTAAAGGCATTTTTGATCGCTGTTTTAGTGATTTCGTTAAAAACAACACGACGATATTTACTATCGTCACCCCCAATAACCTCTTTAAGATGCCAAGCAATAGCTTCCCCTTCTCTATCCAAATCGGTTGCCAGATAGATCATATCAGCATCTTTAGCTAATTTTTTTAATTCTGATACCACCCGTTCTTTACCTGGTAAAATTTGGTAATGAGCTTTCCAACCGCTATAGGGATCAACGCTCATTCGATCAACTAAGATCTGTTTTTCGGAGCGTTTCACTTTTTTCTCGGTTTTATCTTTTTTGTCTTTTGTTGATTTTTCAGCTCGTTGGCTGCTACCACTTACAGGCAGATCACGAATATGACCGACACTGGATTTAACCACGAAATCTTTGCCAAGATATTTATTAATCGTTTTTGCTTTGGCTGGTGATTCCACAATAACAAGGGATTTTCCCATAATTAAACCTTTTTATTCTGTTGTTTATATTATTTACTATCAAGCTTTACATCAAGAAGCGATAGTAAATCATCTTTAATTGTTGATACTTTAGTTGCATATTGATCTTTTTGCTCAGCATCTTCAAGGAGTTGTGTAATGGTTTGTGACAACGTGCATCCTCGGCGTTTGGCTAAATTAGCCAATCGTTGCCAAACTAAAAACTCCAAATCTATGGACTTTTTTCGGGTATTTTGTTGTTCTGCATTAAAATGCCGTTTTCGCTTTGCCCGAATGGTTTGCTTTAGGCGATTATCTAAATCGGGATTTAAATGCGCTTTTATCCAATCAATAACACCCGTTGGATTATGTTCTAATAACAATAACTCATTGACCGCATGCTGCGCAGCACTTTTTTCAATATAACGTGTTATTAACTCACCTTCTAGGTGCCTTTTTACTAAATAGTGCCACTTCCAACCGCATTCAAGGTTCTCTAATTGCTGATACTTCATTGACTCATCTTGTGACGCTGTAACTAATATAGTTTATTTGTAGCATAATCTCGACACACAATAAAGAAAATTATTACGTTTGACAAATTTTTTATAAATCTGCTATCGTTCACCTTTCATTTTGATCTTTATTTAAGGAACACTCATAATGGCTAAAGCTGATGTTATTTATATTAATGGCTATATTTATACCGCAGACAAACACGATAGTATCTGCGAAGCTATTGCAATCGAAAATGGCTATATTATTGCAACTGGCACAACCCAAGAAATAAATAACAGCCACTATGTTGATAATCATACAACGATTTATGATTTGCAAGGCAAAACGATGATGCCCGGAATTATTGACTCCCATTTACACACTTTTTGGGGAGGGATGCAATTGTCATCGTGCAATTTAAATTATCAAAGTTTAACCATTGATGATACCTTAGCCATTATCCAACAATCTTTAGATCAAGACTCGCTAAATCACAACGATAATTGGTTACAAGTTCGTGGTTGGTTACGACAAGAGGTATTACCAATTGGCACAGATATCACACGCTTTGATCTTGATAAACTCAATACGAAAAGACCCGTAATTTTGTTCTCAAACGATTGCCATACCCTCGTTGCCAATAGCATTGCATTAGAAAAATTTGGTTTAGATAGAAACACGCCAGAACCAACAGATGGAAAGATTGGTCGTACCGACGACGGCGAATTAAATGGTATATTAGAAGATGCACCAGCCATGCGCGCATTTGACAGCATTTCTAAACTGACTGACGAACAAGCAGTTAACATCGCAAAACTGTCACAAGCTGAGCTCAATAAACAAGGGGTTACTTCAGTGATGGATGCGCGCATTACCGAAACCCAAGCTGATGCATTTTTAAGACTACAACAACAAGATACGCTTTCGATTCGTCTATTTGGTGCCCGTGAACTGCCACCAGATGATGTTTCGTCTATAGCGGATATTCCAAATGTCATTGAAAAAGTAAAACAGTTTGCTTCTCGTTACGATGATAAAAACTGGCAACCTAAGCCCGGTATAAAGATATCGCATACCAAACTATTTGTAGATGGCGTAATGCAAGCACCATTAATGACAGCACGCTTGCTTCAGCCATACCAGTTAACTGATGAAAAAGATCGTTATGGTGACCTGTATTACTCAATTGAGATGTTAGATGCTTTAATACTTGAATCAGCAAAAGCGGGATTTCACCCACATATGCATACAGTAGGTGAAGGTGCAATTGAAGTCGTGCTTGATGCCATTGAAAAAATGCGTAAAGCATTACCTGATGCTGATATTCGCCCAAGTACCGCACATAATGAACTAAGCGCATCACATCAGTTTGCTAGATATAAACAATTAAACGCTTGTGTTGTATTTTCATTCCAATGGGCAGGCTGTAGTACGGCAATGATTGAGCAGTATCGAACATTATTTGGTCTTGAACGTTATAACGGCTTAGAGGCACATGGCCAATATATTGATGCTGGTGTCACTTGCGCTTTTGGAAGTGATTGGCCAATTGATCCATTAAATGAATGGTATGATTTCCAAATTGCCATGACCAGACAAATCGATACGGAGCATCCTCGATTAGATAATGATCGTAATTTAACCGCTATTGAAGTATTGCGTAGTGCCACTATTAATGCCTCCTATGTATTAAAGCAAGATGAATATATTGGCTCAATTGAAAAAGGTAAATTTGCTGATTTGATTATTTTGGATCGCAACCCATTTACCATTCCAGCAACTGACATGCAAAATGTACAAGTTCTAACAACTATTGTCGGTGGTAAAACGGTTTATCAAAAAAACTAATGTGATAACAAAGATATTCAACATATAAAACAACATCGTAGGTGGACATCCTCCACCTACTAATCAAATAACAACCTCTATCTGAAACATACAATTTTTCATAATATTTTTCAATTGGTTAAACATAGCTATTTTACCTATTACAATTCGTTAAAAATAAGCAAATCCACATTATGAAAGATGCTGGTTACCTAAATGTAACTGGTTGGCTAGCTTTCATTTAAACTAACTTTTATACTAATTAGTATAAAACTTTAAAAGCAATAATTAGGAGGGCTATATGGGTTACTTTCTTTAATTGGTTTATTTATGCTTATTTTCACGTTATTGTGTATTCGAGCAGCTAAACCAACCAAAAATTCGTCTATTTTTATTTAACTCATATAGCCGATTACATGTTAATCAGCTTTCCTATAAAGAGGTTAAAATGGAGCAAAGATCAATATCGTTTATTTTTGTTACAGAAAAAAAAAGATTTATTCGATGAAAAAAACAAGCAAAAAAACAACAACATGACGTTAGAAAACTGGATTATCAAAAAGTTAAATTCTGATGTGAAAATAGTTTATAAAAAAGTAAAATTACAAAAAGATATTTCAAAAGGCGAACAATGGTTTATAAGATTATCGATGAAACCTGAATTAAAAGGATACTGAGTTCATTGCTCACGGTTAGATGGAAAAAAACTTGTAGAATGGATAACTTGTAAATTAGATTCATAAATAAAGATGAAGAAATATGAAAAAATTGAATATCACAAAAATTTTTATCGATATAAGACTTCCAGTAAAAAACTATCAAATCAAGAGTTGGATAGATTTGAATTGCAAAATCACCATATAAATATAGCTATATTTTTCAAACAAAGCAATTTTAAAA
>NZ_LZHN01000046.1:0-358 GCF_001690435.1 Gilliamella sp. Nev3-1
ACCCCCCGTTACAGTAATTGGACTACTCAGCTAACTGTTACCCCCCGTAACAGCAAATTAACTACTTAGCTAACTGTTACCCCCCGTAACAGTAAATTAACTACTTAGCCAACTGTTGCCCCCCCGTAACAGTAAATTAACTACTTAGCCAACTGTTACCCCCCGTAACAGTAAACAATCTCATTTACTCTATTACCTTTAAAAGGCCTTTTAGGGATAGATGTTGTCTCCAGCTAGCTGTAAACCCCCGTTACAGTAAATTAACTACTTAGCCAACTGTTACCCCCCGTTACAGTAATTGGACTACTCAGCTAACTGTTACCCCCCGTAACAGCAAATAAACTACTTAGTTCACTGT
>NZ_LZHN01000047.1:0-10056 GCF_001690435.1 Gilliamella sp. Nev3-1
GGTAACAGTTAGCTGAGTGGTTAGTCTCTGTTACGGGGGGGCAACAGTTGGCTAAGTAGTTAATTTACTGTTACGGGGGGTAACAGTTAGCTGAGTGGTTAGTCTCTGTTACGGGGGGCAACAGTTGGCTAAGTAGTTAATTTACTGTTACGGGGGGCAACAGCTAGCTAGGTGGTTAATCTCTGTTACGGGGGGTAACAGTGAGCTAAGTAGTCCAATTACTGTAACGGGGGGTTACAGTGAACTAAGTAGTTAATTTGCTGTTACGGGGGGTAACAGTTGGCTAAGTAGTTAATTTACTGTAACGGGGGGTAACAGTTGGCTAAGTAGTTAATTTACTGTAACGGGGGTTTACAGCTAGCTGAGTGGTTAGTCTCTGTAAAGGGGGTTTACAGCTAGCTGAATTAATTTTTAATTTTATTTAAATAGGAGTATTCCCATGGAAACAATTGAAAACAACCAAGTTGGTGTTTTACGAAGTGATATTAAAATAGAGCTTCATACTGTTCCAGCAATTCAAATCTGGTACGGCAGAAAAAAAACTGATGATAAGCATCCAATTCAAAGTATGACAAGGGCTATTGCATATTTAAGAGTTATTGAAATTGCAACACGGTTGGATGATCCGTATGCTGATATGAGATTAACTAAATTCTATAAGCATATTACTAAAATTGAGAAATTACTAGATATTGAGAATTACTGTATCGATGAGGTCCTTAAATCAGTTCCGAGCGGTTTTAAAATAAGCGATGCAACATCTGTTAAGCCTGTCGATTTGAATCTCTTTATTAATGTTCCCAGTGGTTATCAATTAGTGTTTTTACTGTGTAAATTTGATTTATTTGTCCGAAAGGTTCAGCTAGCTAAACATATTTCATTAATCAAAAATAGTGATGCATCAGATAGGCAGAATATAATTGCTCATGAATTACGTTCGTTAATTACTTATATAACTAAATATAAACGTTTGGGTGTAACACGAAAAGATTTTGTCGATAATACCCCATTAGCAGCAAAAGCTATTGAGCAACTGGGAACTGTACCTGAAGAAATTCTAAATGCAGATAAAATGCGAGATAGAACCATCAATCACGAACTAACTCAATAAGGTGTTTATCTAATGAATGAGTTTTATAAAGATGAATATGCAAATACACTCTCTCCATTAGATTATCAATTTGCAAAACAACATCTATCCCTAAAAGGCCTTTTAAAGCCTTTTAAAGGTAAGGGAGAGTACGAAACTATTTTACAAGAAATTGAGTCCCACCTTTCTAGATTAGAAAACATTGCAGAAAGACTCATCAATGACACAAGAGATAAATTACCCATTAAGTATTTACCTTTTTATTTGAAAAAAAGACGCTTATCAAATGGTTCAGTATATTTAAGTTGGAAGTATAAGAAAATAGTCATAGGTGTTGATGGTAAAACCAGTCGTACCGAAATAGAGGGGAAACGATTGATATTAGATGCGTTAAAACAAAATAATTTGAGTCATGATGATAAAGTTTTTATCAAGCAATTAGAGGTTGATCGCTTAACTTTAAACTTTCAGATGAGGGTATGTATTCGAATCAGACACTTAATTAATGAAATGTTGCCCAAGTTTGATGAACTTAACATACCAACTAAATTAAATAATATGCGTTAATAAATTGGAGCAAGAAAATGGCAAGAGGAATAAACAAGGTAATTTTAGTTGGCAATCTGGGGCAAGATCCTGAGGTTCGTTATATGCCGAATGGTAATGCTGTTACTAATTTTAGTGTTGCAACATCAGAAACATGGAAGGATAAACAAACGAATGAAACCCGTGATCGCACTGAATGGCATCGTATTGTTGTATTTGGTAAATTAGCTGAGATTGCTGGTGAATACTTAAAGAAAGGTTCACAAGTCTATCTTGAAGGACAGTTACAAACGAGAAAATGGCAAGATAAGTCTGAACAAGATCGTTATACTACAGAAGTTGTGATTAATCCCATTGGTGGTACTTTACAAATGTTAGGTTCACGGGATGGTTCACAAAATTGGGGACAAAGTGCAAACAATTCTCCATCTGCACCAGTGCCACAATCAACAACGCAAAATGCACCAACTGCAGAACAAGCTACAGCTATGCCTGAGGAGCCACCAATGGACTTTGATGACGATATCCCATTCTAGGTGTGCCGTTTTGCTTTATAAATCAAGCTCTTATTGCTATTTTATGTCGCAAGTATAGGCTGTTGGAAAGCCTATTGCAAGCCTAACTTATCCTTGTCTAGTAATAGACTTGAATCTCGAAAGAGGGAGGGGAGTGCAGCATGTTAGGTCAAAAGGCTGGTGGCGGGGAAACTATCTACTTTGCGCCAGTCATTGCAAGTCCCATATGGTTAAACCTGATTGGTTGAATCATAGTCCATAGTGGGTTTCGGGATATCTTTGACTCACGATAGTTCAGGAGTCATACCAAGATTTACGATAATTATTGTTAGAAGGCTGTCGTATCCAACAATCTTGGCACCTGCTCGGTGAGAGTGGTAATTGGACGTAAGTGGAACCTAAATGGGACGTATCTTATTTATAAAGAAATGCGGGATCACCTAAGTTGGTTTGATATAAACAACCAATATGGTGACGGAGGCTCCATAGTACCCAATGTAGCCTTGTAATGAGGTAGCAGTCGGTTTAAATCCGACCTGAAATTTGAGTATAAGTATCGAGGTAACTCATTCGAAAACTAAAATGTAGGGGGGAAGGGAGACAGTTAGACACGATACTATAAGAAGCGAGGTTCAATAGTCAGTGCTATTAGAAAGAACACTCAATGCTCTAATTGGTATTAATAAAGCAAGTAAGCAAGGCTATAAGATTAAGAAGTTACACAAAATAATGTGTAATCATCAAGATCTTTGGATGCAGGCGTATGCCAACATCTACTCTAATCGTGGAGCCATGACGAAAGGGGTGGATTCAAACACACTTGATGGTATGAGTGTTGATAGAGTTCAAAATATTATCAACCAAATTAAATCAGGTGATTATCGTCCAAAACCTTGCAGACGCACACACATCCCTAAGGACGCTAGAAATCCGAATGGTAAGAAACGACCTCTAGGAATTCCTAGTGGCGATGACAAGTTGACTCAGGAGGTCATGCGAATGATCCTTGAGGAAGTCTATGAACCAGTTTTTAGTGACTGGAGCTATGGATTTCGCCCCAACAAGTCATGCCATACAGCACTTACTGAAATACGTAACGGCTGGAAAAGCACCAAATGGGTTTGTGATGTCGATATTAAGGGATACTTCGACAACATCAACCACGATCTGCTGCTGAAATTTCTTAGCAAAAAGATTGATGATCGAGCTTTCCTTGGACTTCTCAAGAAGTTCTTGAAAGCTGGTTATATGGAAGAATGGCGTTACTTTGGCACCCACAGTGGGACACCACAAGGGGGAATAATATCTCCTATATTAGCTAATGTTTTTCTCCACGAACTTGATGAGTTTATGAAAACTAAAATCAAAGAGTTTAGTACTGGAGGGCGAAGGAAACCCAACCCTGAATACAAACGGGCGTTACAAAATCGAGCTAACCGTATAAAGTGGATAAGACAAGGTTATGGAGCATCTGGCTACCCTGCTGATGAGCAGAAAATAGCCAAATGGGAAATGGAAATCAAAAACCTTGAAGAGCAACTAGCGAATATATCTAGTGTTCTAATGGACGATCCGAACTTTAAACGTATGCGGTATGTTAGATATGCTGATGATTTCCTAATTGGGATAATTGGTTCTAAGCGGGAAGCAATGCAAGTAATGTCTGACATTACTGAATTTGTTGAGTCAGCATTAAAGCTTGAAGTATCGAAAGAGAAATCAAGCGTAGTTGACCCGAAACAAGGTTTTACCTTTCTCGGATATGAAGTTCTATGTCGTAGGGAAAATAAACGAGTTAAATGTGTTGTGGGGCACAACTCGGATGGCAGTAAAACTCACGCTGCAAAGCGCAGTATTACTGAGCATATTCACCTTGGTGTTCCGAGAGCAAAAATACAGAAATTCTGTGCGCTCCGTGGCTATGGGAATTACGAAACTGGCATGGATGGTTGTAGAGGAAAACCTGCAATGATGTACTTATCTGACTATGAAATTATTAGTCAATACAATGCTGAAATGCGTGGCTATGCCAATTACTATAACCTAGCACCAGTTCTATATCTAAATAAGCTACATTGGATATGGATGAACAGTCTTTTTAAGACGCTGGCTGGAAAACATCGCACATCTAGAACTAAGATCGCACGTCGATTGAAGCAGGCAGATGGTCGATATATCCACAGAGAAATGCGTAATGGAAAACTTTATGAACTCGAAGTTTTTCAACTTAAGAATCGAAGTGTGTCGCTAGCAGGTTTTGCCGATCCGTTTCCGAATGTTTATAAATATTCGAGCAGAACTGAATTGCTAGACAGAATGGTAGGTAACAAATGTGAATACTGCGGCACCGTTACTGGATATCTCGAAGTTCACCATGTGCGTAAACTGAAAGATATTAAGGATGGTACAGAACCTTGGAAAAGACTGATGATTGCCCGTTATCGGAAGACGTTAGTTTTATGTAAGGACTGTCATGTCGAACTTCACAGAGGGACGCTGCCAGACTATAGAAACTTTGCTAAGTCTAGCGGAGAGCCGTATGCATGGAAATGTGCACGTACGGTTCGGTGGGGGGACAACGGCTAACCCTTTTTAGGGCGCACGTGTCCTACCCAACAGTTTACTTTATAAATATTAAATAGATAATCTAGCTAAAAGTAGTTAGGCTATCTATTTTTCGAGGGTTATTTTTAAAATTCTTAATATTTCTTTTTTAGGTTTATTTTGCATTTCGTTGTATCTCATTTTTAATGATAATGCTTGAGTTGCTAATATGACTATGTAGGGAACTGACTCTGATTTTTCGTAATTTTGATATGTTCTTGTTGTCACGTTTAATTGTTCTGCTGCAATCTCTTGACACCAACCGAAACCTCTCCTCCAAATTTTTAATTCATATCCGTTCATATCGTCATTCTCTAATTTAAAAACACGAAAATTTTTCGTATTTTGGTTTGAAATTTTATTCATATTTATAACTGAATAAATCAGAAAATAAAATGATATATTGAATAATTTAAAAAAATTAATAATAATAAATTATAAGTATGTAGAAAGGTAGAAGATAATATGCACTTATATAAAGTTTTGCCTAATAGTACAATATTTCATGTCATTGAACGGAATCAATATGAAAAAGATACACAAAGTAAATTTCCTTTCGTTCAACAAAATGACAAAGGTGAAGCTTGCTATTTTGCTATTTGTAGTCATCTAATATTTTTTTAACTCTATAAAAATGAGGTTAAGCATAAGAATAACTGGAATTATCCCCACAACACCCGCAATCCCGAAAAAAAAAACTGCTAAAAACACGGAAAGGAAAATAGCTACAAACGATAAAATAATTATTATTCGTTTCAAATTTTTAACATTCATTCTATTTACTCCTTGAATAGCTAATTAAAGTATATTTATAACTTCTCAGAGGCTATAAATTTATCTAATTGTTCCCAGAAGAACTCATTATTTTTTTCTGTAAAATTATTAATCAAATAGTCGTATTTTTTCATATTGATAGGTTCGTAGTTATTTAATATTTTTTTAGCTCTACAAAAATTAAAATATCTAAAATCGCAGGAATAAATAAAACCAGTCCCGATAGGGAGAAAAAATAGATAAAAGAAATGTATAAAACTATTAATAGGCGAATTATCGTCTAATAAAAAGACGCACATAAAAAATAAAAAAGCGAAGTATGCCAAAGTATAAAGAAAATACGTTAACATTTTTGTGGCATATCCCGATTTATCGATAGATAGCATTTCAAGTTTTCTAAGTTGCTTCATTCTTCTATTTTGATCTTTTGACATTGTTATCTCCTCTTGATAATTACCTCTTCGTGGGTTTTGTAATCAGAAAATGAATGATTAACGGGAATAGCCATATCTATCATTATTTACTCCAATAATTGTTTATTGAACTTTAATTATAATTATGCTGTATATGTTTTTTATTATTAAATCAATATTCCATTTAGCAATATTGATTTAACTATCCCATATTTATTTCAATTCATTAATATTCAGTCATCAAAAACAATAAGAGAATGAATGTTAATGAAATTATTTATTTGTGAAAAACCTAGTCAAGCTAAAGATATCCAGAAACATATTGGAGCTACAGTTAATGATAACGGTTTTTATCGTAGCTCCGATGGAAAAATATGTATTACATGGTGTGTCGGTCATTTGCTGGAACTAGCAGAACCACATGTTTATGACGAAAAATTTAAGAAGTGGAGCATAGACGATTTGCCTATTTTACCTGAAAAGTGGGTTTATAATATTGCTCAAAAAACGTCAAAACAATTCAAAGTGGTTCAAGGGTTAGTAAAAAAAGCTAACGTCATTATTATTGCAACAGACCCCGACCGAGAAGGTGAAGCTATTGCGTGGTCTCTGTTAGAGCGTTTTAACTGGAAAGGTGAAACTAAAAGATTATGGTTTTCGGCACTTGATGATGCATCAATAAGAAAAGCTCTCGCTAATCTTAAGATTGCTAGTGAAACTTATCCTTTATATTTAGCAGCCCAAGCTCGAGCAAAAGCAGACTGGTTAGTTGGGTTAAATAGTACCAGATTATTTACGTTATTAGGTAGAAATTCGGGTTTTGAAGGAGTTTTATCAGTAGGTCGTGTTCAGACACCAGTACTAAAACTAATTGTCGATAGAGATAGAGAAATTAAAAATTTTATACCGAAACCTTATTTTTCTATTAATATTCATTTATCAAAAACATCGCAGATATTTAATGCTACATGGATGCCTGAGGAGAATATAGACGAAGCTGGGCGGTGTTTCAGTGAATCGTTTGCAAGACAAATAGCACAAAAGCTACAGCATTCAAGAGAAGCAAAAGTTATTGATGTTAACACTGAACGGGTTAAATTCTCTCCTCCTTTAGCATTTAGTTTAAGTGACTTGCAGAAAGCCTGCTCTAAAAAGTATGGTATGTCTATGCCTCAAGTGCTGAATATTGCTCAATCCCTTTATGAAACCCATAAAATTACAACTTACCCAAGAACTGATTGTGGATATTTGCCCGAATCAATGTTTGATGAAGCCGAAACCATAGTTTCTGTCATTATGAAAAATGATCCTGAAATGGCAAAATTTATGCCACAGGTTAATTTAGCCCATAAGTCTCGACTTTGGAATGATAAAAAAGTAACCGCACACCATGGCATTATCCCAACGTCAAAGATTATTGAATTGTCACAACTTAGTGCAGATGAATTAAAAGTCTATGATTTGATTCGACGAAATTATTTAGCTAATTTCATGGTGCATAATGAGGTAGATAAAACAGTAGTTAATTTAATTAGTGCTGAGCAGAAATTTCAAGCAAAAGGTACAGTGCTAGTCGAACTGGGATGGAAAGTATTATTTGCAAAAGACAACATTGAAAATGCTGAAGATGTTGATGATAAACAAAAACTCCCTGTTTTATCTTCAGGAGATACCTGTATTATCTCTAAAGTAGATATTAGATCATTACAAACTAAGCCACCAGCACATTTTGATGATGCTAGCTTGCTTGATGCAATGAAACAAATTGCAAAATATATAGAAAACCCTCAGCTAAAAAAAATGTTAAAGGAAACATCAGGGATCGGTACAGAAGCAACAAGAGCAGGAATTGTAGAAACATTAGAAAAACGTAATTACATTGAACGAAAAAAGAAAGCTATCTTAGCAACTGATATTGCCTACGCACTGATAGACACATTACCTCCAGTTTTAAAAGATCCTGGTATGACAGCCTTGTGGGAGCAAGAATTAGAAAATATTGCAACGGGTCAACAGCAACAAAGCGAGTTTATGCGTAAACAGTATATTTTTATTAACCAACTTATTCAAACGTATAAAAGAGCTGAATTACCTAAAAATACAACGAAAAATTCAAAAGCAAAATCATACGATTGCCCTGAATGCAAAAGTGGTGCACTCATTAAAAGAGAAGGTAAAAACCAAAAGGGAAAATATATATGGTTTGGTTGTTCTCGTTATAAAGATGGGTGCAAATTTACGTGTTTTGGGGATAAGAAAGGTAATCCTATTCTAAGGAGTGTAAAATGAGCCATTCAAATTCTAAGAACAAAAAAATGTGGCAGTACGCTATTGATTTACATAAACAGCTCTATCCAAACGACTTCGGTGTTCTCATCAAAGACGGCGGTTATTTTCCTAAAATCAGCGAGATACTTATTACACGCCGAAAAAAAAGAATTTACAGTTTACTCGATATAGAACGATTACCGTCACATTTAATGTCATCGAATTCATTACCTTTAGTTGTGAAAACTGGCAATGGGCGACGGTTGATGTTTCAAGATGCCTCTGGTTTTTTTAGAATAAAACTAAATAATGAGCATACTATTCATATTTTACGATCTGTTCTGAATTCTAAAATATCAATTGAATATACGATTGGAACTGAAAAAGCGTTATTGCTGCTACATGATATTTGTCAAACTGGTGTGAAAAAGTTAATCAGAAATTTGCCCAAGAGTGGTGTTTGGGAAATATATGACTACAATAATTTACCGTATTACCAAAAAATTAAAACTCAAATAGTCGACGAATTTGAACGATTTGCTGTACATCCTAAATACAAAATATTAGAAGATGATTTCAAACAATTTTTTGATGATATTGAATATTATACTCGATACGGCCAATCTGGAATGAGAAAAGTTTTATTAACAGGTCCTCCCGGGACGGGTAAAACCACTATTGTTAAATCTCTAGCATCTATTCATAGAAAAAATATTGCTATTATTTACGCATCGGGTGACAATTTTTATCTAGCGTGCAAAGAAGCGGCAAAAAAACAAAGGCCAGTATTAATTATTGCAGAAGAAATCGATGAGTTGTACCGTGCAAATGCGTCGGTATTAAGTTTCCTTGACGGTAGCCTGACTCCAGTAAACAAAGCTGGCACGTATGTCATATTTTCGACAAACTATCCCAAAAGGATAGATCCGCGTATTAGCAAACGACCTGGTCGAATTGACAGAATAATTTCAGTTGGTGCTTTTAGACGCAAAGCCGCTATTGAGTGCGCAAAAATGTATCTTCCTGCCGATTGTAACATTGCTGACAAGGAATTGGGGGACGCATTAGATAGAACAACTCCAGCGGAGATCAAAGAGATTATCAATGTTGCATTGGGTATGATAAGAGCAACAAAAGATGATTTAACAGGTAATGCGCTTATTAATGCGCGAAAATATCTTAGCAAGTCATTAAAAATTGCTATTAATGAATGTGACGAAGACTCTGATTTTCGAAATGATCATTATGATGAATATGGTCCTGAGCCAGATTATAATGATTATTGATATTGTAAAATTAAATGAATTGTGACAGAATCAAGACTTACTCCGGTGTTTTTGTGGTTTTGCGGTCATAAAATCACTAATTTATTTCAGATTAATTTTTAACCCTTATTAATTTGAAATCCTAAGTCCATAATTTATGGCTGCTTGTAACAACTCTGTGTAACGTTACAACTATACATACGGTTGGATAGAGCTGTATGTGTATCAGAGCTGATTTAATTCACATCAATTTTGAAATATATTTGAATATACAACAAGGAACAAGGTGGTTCTTGTTCCTGTCCTTATGCCAGAACTCAGGGTGAATACCATTGTTCATTGGTTTATTGTAAAACAGTGGTATTTACCTTGTTTGTTCTATAACAACACCAAAACTGAATGGTAAAAAATCAGTAGCCCTTAGTGCGTTAACGCGTGCCAGATAAAGCTGTTTAAAACAGATTTGTTTATTCGGTTCAACTCAGCTAACTAAATAGCGAATCGAGAATATGTGCAAAATGACATGATTTTTGAGGGGAGAGTGCATTTTGTCACTTTTTATTGAGTAATATTTAACTCTA
>NZ_LZHN01000048.1:0-1411 GCF_001690435.1 Gilliamella sp. Nev3-1
CAATTTTATTAAGAAAAGCAATAGGATTAGTTACAGTTAACAGCACCTGTGGGTTATCAGCACTTATCCATGGATTACCAGTAATAGCGTTAAGCAATGCTCATTATGATATACAAGGTTTGACTTTTCAATATGGGTTAGACCGTTTTTGGAAAGAAGGACAGAAACCTGATATTCTGTTATTTGAAAAATATCGAAGTTATTTGTGTAATAAATCCCAAATTAAGGGATCTATTTATTATAAGGATTTTAAACTTAATATTAGTCTATAGATATTATATATGAGTAAACTTACTAAATTTTTAAAAAATCCTCAAATATTTTTCAGAGATTATTTTATAAAAAAATATCCGTTGTCTTTTGATGAGCAAAATCATGATGTTTTTGAGGAAGATATTTTAATTACAAATGATTTTAAATTATATAACATAGATATTAATACAAGTTGTGACCCTGTTGATGTTGTTATTACTTGGGTTAATAATTACGATCCAAAATGGGTAAAAAAATTAGAATACTATAAAAATCAGCAAAACATAAATGTAGTGAACCCAATATCTATAGATAATGCGAGATTTGAAAATCATGGCGAATTATTTTATGTAATTAAAAGCATTAATCTTTTTATGCCATGGGTACGAAATATATTTTTAGTTACAGATAATCAAATTCCAGAATTTACATTACCTAATAAAGTTATTGTTGTTGATCATAATCAAATAATAGATAAAACATATCTTCCGACATTTAATTCTCATGTTATTGAAGCCCATCTTCATAATATACCTAGCTTATCTGAGAATTTTATTTATTTTAATGACGATGTTTTTGTCGCTAGAGAATTACCAAAATCTCACTTTCTAAGTGGGAATAATTTAACATCTCTATTTTTAAATAAAAGAAACTTAGATGATATGCTTAAAAAAGGTGTAAACACACCTACATTAGCAGCATGCTTAAATTCCAGGCAATTATTATTAAAAAAATATGGCAAAAATATAAATATTCCTTTAGTCCATACTTACGTACCATTGAAAAAATCTTATTTTAAGTATGCATGGTCTTATTTTAGTAAAGATATCAATGGATTTATCAGTAATCGTTTTAGAGCTAATAATGATATTAATTTAGCAACTTTTTTAATACCATGGATGATGTATCTTGAGGGGCGGTCAATATTGGCTCGAGATATCTGTTATTATTTTAATATTCGCTCAGCATTTGCTAACACAAACTATAATATTTTAAGTCATAAAAAGAAAAAGAAAATATTACCGCACTCTATTTGTGCTAATGATTTTAGTACACAAAAAGCATCTTTGTTATACGATAAAAATAATTTAATGATATTTTTGAAAAGTTTTTATAGATAATATAAAAAATATATTTCATTATATGGAATAAAAAGTAA
>NZ_LZHN01000049.1:0-15123 GCF_001690435.1 Gilliamella sp. Nev3-1
TAGTTTATTATTACGTGATAGTTCATTTATCTTTGTTTGTACGTCGAGTATTTCATTTTTGATTGAGTTATAGCGATGCTGACAATCTGTTAATTCTGTTTTGACAACGCTTTGCTTCGCTTTTAATTTTTGTAATTGAGTTTGATATTTCTTTAGAGTATTACTATTCATAATTCGCCTAATTCCTCTACATAAATCAGTATATTACGTCAATGCTCAGCATTACATAACCATCCCTCAAATACTCAGCATCATCTAAAATGTGAGAGACAATAACGCTACATTGATTGCCAGTTCGATTACCTAGCTCATCAATCTCATGCAACTTTAGAATATCTCCGACTTTGTAATTTCGGTCGTTGTAGCGTATTTCAGCCTTTTTTATGTCTTTTACAACATCCATAAAATACTCTGATTTAATTTTTAGTTCGTGTGTAGTCATGATTATTTCCTTTTAATTACAGCTTTTACTGGTTCGACCATACAGTTATCAGCAAACACTTCTCCTTGACCGCTAATAAGATTGATTGCGCATCCGTTAGTTATTTCGTGTACACCTTTAGATGAGCATTTGAAAACAAACGACAGAATAATCGGGTCTAATTCAATCTTCATATAAAGCTCGTTATCAAACAAGAAAACATAACCATAGTCGATATGTTGAAATTCGATTTTGCCGTGGTTAAATACGGATTCATCAATTTGCATAATTATTCCCATAAAGTATCTACGCTAAATAATCAGCGCAGATAGTTGTAATAAATTAATAGAATAGAGGGGGTGCTCGGCAGCTATTAGTGATTAACCGCCAAGATAGTTGATTTAACTAATTGATTTAAAATGGGATGTTGTCATCAAATGTATCTTGATGCTGTGTTGTTGTTTGTTGCTGTTGTTTTTGTTGTGTCTGGCTAGCGTTATTATTGTCACGACTACCCAAAATTTGCAATGTACCACCTATTGGGTTGACTACAACTTCAGTTGTATAATGATCGTTACCTGATTGATCTTGCCATTTTCTTGTTTGTAATTGACCTTCAATATACACTTGAGCGCCTTTTTTGACGTACTCGTTAGCAATTTCGGCTAATTTACCGAATATAACAACTCTATGCCACTCAGTGCGATCGCGGGTTTCGCCAGTTTGTTTATCTTTCCAACTTTCAGATGTTGCTATACTCAAATTAGCTATAGCGTTACCATTTTGCATGTAACGAACTTCTGGATCTTGGCCTACATTGCCAACTAGAATTAGTTTATTTATTCCACGTGCCATTTTTCTTGCTCCAGTTTTGTTTTATCAACGTCATATACTTTTTCGCTCACTTAAACCTTGCCGGCTGTAATTAACTTGCATTCTGAAATGTCATGCGCTTATGTATTAATCTAACTTTCTCAACGTCGGCAGCACAATAATCTGCAACCTGTTTTATTTTCCCTTCTCGCACCAAATCCCAGACTTTTGAGCCATCGATATCATCGGATTTTGGCTCTATACCAAGCGCCAAACAAACTTCATTTAATGACGCATAATTACGTTTACCTGCCCACTCCGTCATAGAATCAAATATGTACATATTGTTATATGATTTGTTATTTAGCGGTAAAAATGCCGGAGGTATAACATCTAAAACGATTGCGCGCTGATAAATAAATCGAAGATCGAAATTTTCGATATTATGCCCAATAAAATGCGGGGTTATATCTGAACTGGGTCTATAACGCTCAATTAAATCATTAAAAAATGATTGCAATATTTGTTTTTCAGATGATGCCCAGTCATCAAAATAAATTACTCGCACATTCTCATCATTGATTGCATAACCAATACAAACAATTTGACCAAAACCGCCGTTTAAAGCGGTTTTTCGGTAAACAATATCTTTGTGCTCTTCAATCCACGCATCAATCGCCTCTTGTTTCTTGTAATTACTAGGTGGAGTTAAATTATTCTGAATATGAGCTTTTAACTGCTTAGATTGTGTCGGAATGGTTTCTATATCAAAATAGATGTTAAATTTCCTCATTGCTATTTACTCTCTAGCTTATATTTATATTTATCACTCAATGACTTAAGCCGATCATCGGCACCTATTACAACGCAGCGATTGTAATATTTTGTATAAATCGTTTTTAATTCATCCATAGATTTGCAATTAATAGCCTCGCATTCGAATAGTGATAAAATATACTCAATCGGTAACGCCCAGTCGGGCAGCGTTGGAGTCTCCCACCAAATATACTTACTATCTTTTGTTCGAGTTCTATTCCAACCTTCAACCTTTTCTAGCGAAGCTTTAGCAAAACCTTCTTCTAAATCATAAAGATATCTACCTATTCCCCACTGAACGCCCGCGCGCTTCATCGCTCCAGATATGCCACCTTTAACAGCTTCTATCTGAGTGTTTTCTGCACCATCTTTTTTCGTTATCCACTCACCATTAATTTTGATTTTAATACTACACATAACCCCACCGTCTGGAGCAGGGTGATAATCGTTTTGCCAGTTTTCTTTTCCGCAAACTTCATCAAGTCGTTGCTGAATAGCTCTGTTTGTTACATACGCTAAAACCATACACCATGGCTTGTTATTAGAGATACCGCACTGTTGTACTCTCCACTCAATGTCTTTAGGGTGGAAAGGCGCGTCTAATTTAGCTAACTCCATGAATCACCTCATTTAAATGTGTGTTACTCTCTTGTTTTTGAACTTGTAAATTTGCTAATTCAGTTAAATCAACACGATATGCTTCTGCTATATCAATGATCATTCTTGATTGAATTGACAGCGAACTATAAACCTCTTCCCATGTCATAATTATTACTCCGTAGCAATATGTAACATCCAGCGAAAAAGCATAAATAGCCCGCCAAATGATAAAATCAAAGTACAAAAAAAAGTGTATATTTGCTCGCTCTTGTTTAGTTTGTAATCTTTGCTGAACTTATCGATTTGTTTTGAATTTATAAAATCTTTATTTGTCATAATCAGCTCCTTAAAAGCCCTCAAAAAAGGCAAACGGATGTAGAATGTGCTGTTTTTCCTGTTGTCAGAATGTTTGGCTATACTCAAGTGTGGCTTGTGAGTAGCAAATATCAGTTATAAATTGGTTGTAAAGGTCTGCGTCAATGCTTTTACTTTCTAGTTTTATTTTTAGTAATTCTATAATTTGCCAATCATTATCATTGTCAAAATTCTTGATTAATTCTTCAGCTCTGGTTTCAATCCATTCATCTTTAGCGTCTTGCATTTCGGTATTGTTCATCATTTTACAATAGGCATTTTCGTAATGCGTTCTCTACAGATCTATGTAATTGCATAGGTTACCTCGCATTCTTATATTTCAAACTCAAGCGCACTCTATGAATGAGTGCTTTGATTTGAGCACTGATTTAATCGTCTAAATCATTTTCGTATAAAGATAATCTTTCTCTCAATTCAGCAAGTGCAAGAGCTGATGCGACAATCGGCTGTGCGTGTTGTGACATCATTTCATTGAGATATGAAATAAAAGCTTTATCTGTTATAGGTTTCAAACTTTTTGGGTCGTACTCTACTTGTGTTTTCGAGAATAAATCCCCGTTATCGTCAATTTCGACAATTAGCTTTATTCCAATTTCTTTTTTAGCCATGTTTTACCTCTTTGTTATCAAATTAAATAACTCTCCGTGAAAATTATTTAATTTGATTTTTATTGTGTCTTATTGCCGTTCTTCATGAACCCGCCAAGCACCCGACGCAGGGTTTAAAGTCGCGCCGTTCGACTATCTATCAAAATCGTTCTATTGCTTAATTGTTTGTTAAGTTGATTTGTTTTGATGAAATGATAATACAGTTAAAACTGTTATAAGTAAACAGATAAAACTGTATTTTTAACTGTAATTAATTTGTTTGATTATTTTTTAATCAGAAAGGTGTTCTAAAGTTGTGGTGGGGAATTTCAGGCGTGAAAAAACCCGCATGAAGCGGGCTAGGTTAGCTGTTTTAATATGTTAATTATAAGTCTTCATTTGTGTACCAGCAGCATTAAATATATGATCGTAATACGTTGACATATCTTCATTGCTATTAATATTGAATATTGAGTCCGCATAATTATCTATAAGATTTAATTGTGGTATTAATTTTTTATCTTGTTGACTGTCAACGCTAGCGTAAATTACAAATGAATTAACATTTCCAGATAATATACTTTTGGCTTTCGAGATTGTTATAGCTTTCAAGGCTGATTCCCCTGTTTTTTGTTTGTTATTGTCAGTTCTTAAATCAAGAGTTTCAGTTAAGTGGTAAGCGCCATTTTTGAGCAATAATTCAGCATATATACCTTCACCTTCAGCTATTGGATAATTAGTTACTACTCTATGATTTGAAATATCAGATAGGTCTCTTCCTAAAATTCCGGCTTTATCAAATATATTCTTTAGTTGTGTGATAATTCTTTTATTTTGAGTGTTCCTTTTTTGTAATCGGGGCGACGTGACGTATTTTTCAAACAAAATATCAACTTGTTTTTCATAGGTCATACTTTCCCTTAAAGTAAACATCCCCGGACTTGATATAACTATTGAACCAGAGAATAACTTATAGAAATTTTCAGAGTCTGTGTTTAATTGATATAACCAATTAAGATCTTCTGTAAAATCTTGTAATGATTCTAACGTTAAATTTTTTGTTATGGCTTGTATTTTGTTTTTCTGTTGAATCGTTCTAATATCTAGGCTGTCATTAAGATAAATAATAATACCAACATTAATAATCTCACCTTTAACATGATCAGGCGATAGCTTTATAATGCTATATTTATATTGATTCATTTTTTATCTCCTCTATAACCAAATCAATTTTACTTAATCTAGCTGGACTTTGCCACCAATCAATTAAATTAATTTTTAACTCTTCATTAACCCACTGGCTTGGCATTTTGCTAAAAATATCATCAATTTTGCTTACATCTATTAATTTTAATTTACCTAATATTTTTAGTGCGCTTGTTGTGTATTCATCTTTTATTCCCGTTATTTTTTTTATGTAACTCCAAGAATTCGATGTGTTACAATTTGGGAATGCACTAAGATCTATCTCTTTTGGCCAACCTAAAACAAGTGATGATAGACTGAAGTCAAAAGCTTGAATATCAAATGAATTACTTCTATTTACAACATACAAATAATTATTAATATGTCGATCCATATTGTAAATAAATAAATCAAAAGCATGTATAGACCATAATTGTTTTTTTAATTGTTCACTTGCATTTTTTATTCTATTTAACCAACTTACTCCATCTAAAATGGCTTTATCGCAAGCTAACTCTATTCTTGAGCCAAAATAGTAATTGCCATTATTTTTATCTAATAATATTTTATAGTTAGGAATAGGTAGCCCGCAAATTTCAGCTAAATTTGAACACAACCATTCAGCGGCAGGGATCTGATTTGGGTGAGGAACTGAAACACGTTCGTTGTAACCATCATGAATACCTTTTGCAGCATATTCTTGCCCATCATCAGCAATAACAAACATTTTTAAATGAGCTGTAATGGTATTAGCTGGTGCCTTGTCTGTTATTTCTAAAGCAAACAAAGAACTTTGTTCCATAGTTATTCCTTACATTATTCAAATTATCTATTTTATCCAAAAACCGCCGAAGCGGTTAGCCGTGTTTTATTTTGAACTATTATCTTTTACGTCTAAATATTCTGTGCTCAACCATTGTGCCAACTATTCTTATTTGCTGGGTTAATGTACTCATTGTTGTATAGTCAGGATTTAACGGAATCAGCTCAAATTGCATTCTTTCATGTTCATCATATCCTAACTCTCTATATTTCTTGAAAGTAGCTTCTGATTCGCCATTCATTGCAACAACAAATTCACCAGGAATTGGTTTAATGGCTGGATCTATAATGATAACATCACCTTCTTTGAATTCTGGCTCCATTGAGTCGCCTTTTATTTGTAATGCAAATGCTTTATCTGATAATTCCAATGAAGTCATAATGTATTCAAATCCTGTTGAATCTCTTAATTCGCATGATTCAGTCCAAACTCCTGCTTGAACATAACTAATTAAAGGTACTTGGCGAGCCTTTAGTGCTATAGGTTCTACATTTTTTACTTCTTTCTCTTTTCCGCTTAATAGCCATACCATATCGCATTTGAGAGCAACAGATATTTCATATAAATAGCGAGGTTTTTTTACTTCTCCACTTTCAATCGCTTGATAAGATTGTTGTTTTATTCCAACTTGTGAAGCTACTTGTTCCTGCGTTAAGTTCAATTCTTCTCGTCTGGCTCTAATTCGTTGACCAAGATTATTCATTTTAAAAATCTCCATTGTTATAAAAAAAATAATACAGATAAATCTGTAATTGACAAACAGTATAAACTGTTATTTAATACAGTTATAACTGTTAATATTTAGTAAGGGCAAATATGACAATTGGAGAGCGAGTTAAACAAAAGAGAATTGAGCAAAATATAAGTCAATCTTTTTTAGCCGATTTGGTTGGTATGAAACAACAGTCAATCAGCGATCTAGAATCTGGAAACATAGAAAAACCAAGGAATATCGTAGAAATCGCTAAAGCTTTGAATTGTTCGGTTGAGTGGCTGTATTACGGTAATCAAACTAATTCGAGGTAATTATGAGTACATCAAACAATGAAAGTACACAAAGCCAATGCGCAAAAATATTAAACCATTTGCAAAGCGGTAAGACCATTAATCCATTACAAGCATTGAATCAATACGGTTGCTTTAGACTTGGAGCGCGCATTTATGATTTAAAACAGGACGGATTTAACATTGATAAGCGAATGGTTACAGCGGAAAACGGTAAGAAATATGCTGAATATTCTATGAGGGTTAATTGATGAGTAAATTCATATCAAACTCATTTCAAGTGCCAAACGCTGTTATTGATGAGCTAATGGCTGATATGTCAGCTAATGCGTTACGTTGTTATTTGCTGATTACTCGTAAAACAACGGGATGGGGTAAAACAAGCGATAGGATTAGCGTATCACAATTTATGCAATATCTTGGAATAAAAGACAAGCGCACGATTTATGCTGCTCTATCTGAATTAAAAAATTTAGGTTTGATCAACGCAATTAAAAACAACGGTGAAATTACTGAATATTCACTAGTACTGGAACCATCAGAACCAGTATCAAAAAATGCAGGTACAAAAAATGATACTGGTAGCAAAAAATGCATAGAACCAGTGACAAAAAATGTTACTACCACCAGTGACAAAAAATGTCACTCTACAAAAGACACTATTAAAAACAATATTACAAAAGAAAATAATATTGATTTTGATTTGGTCATGGATGCATACAACGATGCTGTAGAAAACAGATTGCCACAGATTCAAAAAATGACTACTGCACGAAAAAATCTAGTTAAAAAATTTTTTAAAGACAACAAAAAACTAAATATCAATGATTTGATTAACTATTTTTATGATTTTGTAGAAAGAGCACCAGCTTGGATGTTTGGTGAAAACCAGAGAAACTGGGAGGCTAAATTTGAATACATTGTTAAGGATGAAACTTATACAAAATTCAAGGAGGGTACGCTATGAACGTGATCCCACATGACTTAGTTGCTGAACAAGCTGTGCTTGGCTCAATGATGTTAGATTTTCAATCAGATCGCTGTCAAAAAGCAATCTATTCATTGAAGCCAGAATCATTCTACAGCAGACATCATCAAGTTATTTTTGCTGAAATGCTTGAATTAAATCGTAAAAACTACCCAATTGACCTGATTACATTGTCAGACAGTATGGAAGCAAAAGGAACTTTGAAAGATTGCGGTGGTTTAGCTTATCTGGCTGAATTATCCAAAAATACGCCGTCGATGATCAACGTTACAGCTTATGCTGGAATTGTTCGAGACAAAGCGATTGAACGCTACACATTGCAAAAATTAAACGACTGTAGCGCTATGATTTTTGAGAAATCAAATCTATCTACTAGCGACAAAATATCGGCTATTCATGCGCTATTTACGCAAATTGATGACTATAACAAAACTGGAAAAGTTGCAGGTTTGAAATCACTGAAAACCATTTCTGAGCAATGGGTCGAAACATTAGAGCAACGTTTAGAAAACGCTGATAGCGCACGTGGTTTATCAACTGGAATTAAAGCGTTAGATGAAAAATTAGCGCCTAAAGGGCTTGTTCGCGGTTCGTTATTTGTTGTTGGCGCTCGTCCAAAAATGGGTAAAACCACATTCGAGATCAACATGGCACGTAATTGTGCAATGAATGAAAAATTACCTGTGCTGATGTTTTCGTTAGAAATGCAAAACGAGCAAATGCTAGAGAATATTTTAGCTCAAGAATCTGGTGTAAATAGCAATATTTTTTATGACGGTGGTTTAGGTTCGGATTCTGAATTTGCGCGTGTTATGCATCATTTGAACGAGTTAACAAATAGCGACAATATCTACATCGACGATACACCAGCAATAACACTATCTCATGTTCGCTCTGAGGCTCGCAGAATGGCGAGAGAAAAAGGGCAAATCGGTATGATCATGGTTGATTATCTAACTCTGATGGAAAAAGAAAAAACAGGTGATGATACTCGCAACGATTTGGCTTACGGTGCAATAACTAAAGGGCTTAAAGCATTGGCTAAGGAGCTTAATTGCGTTGTTGTTATGTTAACTCAATTAAACCGTAATCTTGAATCCAGAGCTGATAAACGACCGATTCCAAGTGATAGCCGTGACACAGGGCAAATTGAGCAAGATTGTGACTACTGGGTGGGTATTTATCGTGATGCTGTTTACAACGATAACGCAGATAAAAACTTGATGGAAATTAACGTTGCTTTAAATCGCCATGGCTCAGGTAATTTTACTGTTTTTGCAGGTATTAACAATGGGCGTATTTATAACGTAGATCAACTGGAATCGCAGGCTAGAGCAAATCCAGAGCCGGCAAAAAAAGAGCGTAAATATGCGCGAGCAGGTTAACCACTGCCCACTCGGTATTAATCACATGCTCGACAAAATAGCGTATGACTATGTGAGAGCGATAAGAGAACCAGAAGCAAATACGGCAAAGATTAAACGGCAATTAGCAGAACGAGTTAAAAAATATTCAGAAGAAGACAAAATTAAATTGAGGGAGTTGATACAGAAATGGCTTACAAAATAACAGCAACAATCATAAAAGACGGACACCAACCGATAAATTGGACGCATTTTACTAATGAAGAATTAACAGTCGAACAATGTATTAAAAAGCTATCAAACGGTAAAAAGAATTCTTTTGGGTGGAAAGTAAAAGAGCTAATTCGGCTTGATAACTTTGAGTGCGTGAGGGTTTAAGGATGACTAAATTAACACAGCAAAAGTTAGAAAAGGAAGTAGAAAGATTTAAAAAACATCTAATTACTCCAATTCCTGAGGGGATCGAAGATTATAAAAAAAATGAGTTTGTACAAAAAATTTTAAATCAAAATGTTGATTTTATTAGTTCTGCATTAATTGCATATCTAGCACGGGCTGAATTAGACGGGGGATCGGGTGATGAGTGACAACATAAAAAATCCAAAACACTATCAAATAATCGAAGGCATCGAATCTATCGACATTATCGCTCGAAGCATGACTGTAGAGCAGTTCAGGGGCTTTTGTCTCGGCAACATTTTGAAATATCGAATTAGAGCGGGCAAAAAAGATGCGTTAGAGCAAGACATTGCAAAGGCTAATGAGTACGAGAAGATTTTTGAAAATAAAAAGCGTTTGTGCGTTGACGCCGTTAACAGTTGAGTATTCGAAGTGATAAACAATGAAACATCTTTTTATTAAACAAGCAGGCGGCGTACTAGTGCCAGCATCAGATGCCGAAGCTGACAAAATGACACGGTACCAAACGGGCGAAGCTTGCGAGGTTGAAATAAAACTTTGGCGTAATCCGCATTTTCACCGCAAGGTTTTTGCATTTTTTGGGTTTTGTTTTCAACACTGGTCTGCTGATAAAGCAGGACTGGAGCACATGAGTGAATCAGCGCAGTTCGATAGATTTAGAAAGGATTTAACTATTTTAGCGGGTTATTACGAGCAAACAGTTAGATTAAACGGTGATATACGAACAGAAGCGCAAAGCCTCGCTTACGGAAATATGGAGCAAGACGAGTTTGAGAGAGTTTACAGCGCATTAATAAATGCGGCATTAAAGCATCTTTTTGGTAAAACCACAGACCAAAACATAATTAATCAGCTTTATGCGTTTTTTTAATCAATTATCAAAGGTAGCATGATGAACAAAAAACACAAAGAACAACTGAAACTATACGATGATAAAGAGCAAGAGTTAGAGCGAGCAATAGCAATAGTTAGAGAGCAACGCAGAGAATACATTAATCAGCATAATTTAAATAGAGTTAATGATGCCGAGAAAACACAAATTAATAAAAACTGATTTTAAATGCCCAGAGTGTAACGGAGTCTGTTTATATAACGTCGATTTAGATTTATTTGTCTGCAATAGACCGTTAGTTGGCGTTAACGGTGAGGTAAAAGGCTCTTGCGGCAAGTTTTACTTGAATAAAGAGAAATATAGGCGATGAAATCAGAAATAAAACAGAAAAAATGTAAAAACTGCGGTAAAAAATTTGCGTTATTTAACTCACTCGCCAAGGTTTGTTCAATTGATTGTGCTATTCAGTATGCAAAAGATAATAGGGTACAGGAGCAAACCAGAATTAAATTAACACGAATAACAAAAGAGAAAATTAAAACTCGGTCAGAGCATTTAAGAAAAGCGCAAACAGCATTTAATGCATTTATTCGAGAGCGAGACAAAAACGAGCCGTGTATCAGTTGTGGACGCTATCACACGGGGCAATATCACGCAGGACACTATCGAAGTGTCGGTGCGTGTCCAGAGTTACGATTCTGTGAACTAAATGTACATAAGCAATGTTCAGCATGTAACAATCACAAATCAGGGAACATCATTGAGTACAGAATTAATTTAGTAAAAAAAATAGGTGTAGAAAAAGTTGAATGGTTAGAAGGGTATCATGACCCGAAAAAATACACGATAGAGCAAATAAAACAGATTAAAGTTGAGTATAAAGAAAAGTTGAAAGAATTAAAAAGGGGGAATGATGAGAGAAACTAAAGACATTTTAACAGCGTGGAAAAACACCCGTATTTTAAAAAGAATGGGAACAGAATACCCATCAAAATCGGCAGGTATTGATGGTGCGCCAATGGATTTTGATTATCGTCAGTATTTAACAGAAGATGAAGCTGAAATTGTTGATAATGCGGTGTTAAGACTTAAATCCGATAATATTGAACACTGGGCTGTATTAACTTCTTTTTATCTTCGTGAAATTTCATGCAGTAAGCAAGCGAGAATATTGGGTAAAAGAACGGATGATATAACAAAAATTTTGTTTGCTGCTGAATGTTTCATTCGTGGTCATATTATTGAATTATTCCCAAAGGTGGCATAGTTGACAATGAACATAATTAAGATGTATATTGAAAAAACGTTAGCAAAATCTAACGTCGGGATTGGCGTCCTGAGCTAAATATCATCCGCACAAACTGCGTAAGCAGTTTTTCTATATCTAGTCTATGGTGGGCTAGGTGAGGGAGCTTAACCGCTCGCTGGATTCGGATGATTAACCAGTACGCCAACCTTGCTTAGTTCACCTCCAATATTGGCGTGTTGGTGGTGATTTATAAAATAACCAATCATCCGAGGTCAATATTATGACTAATCAAATTTCAGTTTTTCAATTTCAATCTTCTTATGAAGTTCGCATTCAATTAATTAATAACGAACCTTTCTTTTGCTTAAAAGATGTTTGTAGTGTTTTAGACATCAAAAACCATAAAGATTTATTAGCAAAACAGATTGATAATAAGGGGGTAGAAAAAATCTACCTCCCTACAAATGGCGGTAATCAATACGTTGTATTTATTAATGAGCCAAACTTATACCGAGTGATATTTAGAAGTAATAAGCCAGAAGCTAAACAATTTCAAGATTGGGTATTTAATGATGTACTTCCAACAATCCGTAACACCGGTGCATACTCAGTTGTTGATAAATCAAATTACATCACATCACAGCAATTGCAAGATTTAAAATATATCATTAATAATATTTCAAATGCCTTTTTCTACACTGAAGCATTCACGCAAGGAGTTTGGAAAATGGTACGTGACGCAACTGGTGCTGATAGTATTCAACATATAAGAAAAGATAGACTTTACTTAATAAGCGCAGAAATTGAAAAAATGTTAAAAGTAACTCAGATGTATTTAACGTTGAGGCGAGATACTGAAAGCGAAATTATTAAAAAGATTTTCAGGAACCACAACGATCAAGATATTATCATGTTCAATGTAAAACATGAACATGCCCAATTTTTGTTAAACATAGATAAGATGCATAAAATATACCTAAAAGATTTTAATAAAAAATTAATTGCAGATATCAAATAACACAATACAAAGGGCTTTACGCCCTTTTTAATAAAATAAATATTGATTATTGTATCCAAAAGTATACAATATTTAATAAATACAAGATTGGTGTATGTATGAATATAATTAACCAAACAGAAATTTTCGAAAACTGGTTAGAACGCTTGAAAGATTCTAAAGGAAAAACAGTAATAACAGCAAGAATTCGAAGAGCTGCTTTTGGTAATTTTGGTGATCATAAATTTTTAAGGGATGAAATTTACGAAATGCGAATTACTGTTGGTGCAGGCTATCGAGTATATTACGCAAAAGATGGAAATATTACTTATCTCTTATTATGTGGTGGTGATAAGTCAACACAAAAGAAAGATATAGACAAAGCGGTAAAACTTTGGAAGGAGATTAAAAATGGTTAAAGTGACGCAATTTGATGCGGCAAAATTCCTTAATACTGATGAAGAAAGAGCAATGTATCTTTCAGAATTTTTGCATGAGGATATTTCATCAGAAGAATTTATTGCAGCACTTAATGATGTAGCTCGTTCAATAGGTATGACAAAAATAGCAGAAGAAGCAGGTATCGGAAGAGAAAGTCTATATAAAACGTTATCAGCGAAAAAACCTAGATTTGACACTATGCTTAAAATTATTCATGCGTTAGGTATGGATCTACAAATCACAGCAACAAGAAAGGCTTGTAATATTCAATAAATACTTGACTGTACGGATATACGGATAGATAATATATATATGATGCGGTTTTGAACGCATAGAATTTAAGCCCACTGAAATAGTTGGGCTTTTTGCTATCCATATGTGAGTAATTTTATGAGAACACGAGCATATAGACGACACCAAGTTAAGCGATGCCTAGATAATAGAAAGAATGATTTTTATTCTGGTGATTCTAGAAAGTCGCTAAAAAGGCA
Source organism: Gilliamella sp. Nev3-1 (assembly GCF_001690435.1). Lineage (NCBI taxonomy): Bacteria > Pseudomonadati > Pseudomonadota > Gammaproteobacteria > Orbales > Orbaceae > Gilliamella > Gilliamella sp. Nev3-1. Next base: position 13,408 of record NZ_LZHN01000049.1, read on the forward strand.
TATAACAACACCGACAGCTTGTTCTTGTTGGATGTGCGGCAATCCAAGGCGATATCTCAATGAGTTAACATTACAAGAACATCGATCATTACTGAATTTAAAAGAAAGCCTCAATTAAGAGGCTTTTTATTATCAAGGTAAAATTTCACGGCATCAACAATAAGTTGAGCTTGTGATACATCTAGGTTTTTACTTGCTTGTTCAATTAATGCGATATCATCAACGTGTAGTTTGAAGCCTTTTACTTTAACTCCTCGTTTTTGGTCACTTTTTGCTTGAATTTCTGTTATTGATTTTGCCATAAAATCACCTTGATTTATTAAGTGTCAATTGGTATATTTAAGGTCATCGGTAGGGCTTTCGCCCCACCTTTGATACTACTTAAAAAGCTGGGAAACTTACAAGTAGTAGAAGAAATATGATTAAAAATTTCATTTTTTCTTCTCCTTAAGCCCTCGTCTTAGGTCGGGGGTTTACCTTATCAAGTCCCTCACTTGATGGTTATAATTATAGGTTAACCTACAATAAAGGTCAACACTTTTATCTAAATGATTTTGATTTTTTTATAGATTTATTACCGAATAAAATTATTAAATGAAGCCGCTTAATTGCGGTTTTTTTATGTCCAAATTTCACATATGTCGTCGAGTCGTAACTGCGCCTAAACGGCAGAAGTTTAGGTCTATTTATTTCCACAGAATCGACAGCAAAGCTAGACACGCACACCACTCAATATAGCTAGTACGCTGTCACCTTATTAACTCATATGAAGAATAATAACATGTATAAATCATCAATCATGGAATGGTTGCAATCGAATGCGCCATTAATTTACGGTGTCATTCTATCCATCATTATAGCCTACGGTCGTTTAACATATGACGGGGTAGGCGGACGCCGTAAATGGGTTGAAGCGTTATTGTGTGGTGCGTTGTCATTAGCTGCTAGCAGTGGGCTAGACTATTTTGGCTTACCAGTTAGTATGAATCCGTTTATTGGTGGCGCAATTGGATTTTTAGGTGTTGATAAATTACGTCAAGTATCAAATTCAATGTTAAGAAAAAGGGTTGACAACAACGATGACTAAGCTAACTGAACATTTTACGCTAGAAGAGTTTACTCGCTCGACAACAGCTAGTAGATTAAAAATTGATAACTCTGTGCCTGCTGATTTAATGCCCAACGTGCAATTAACAGCTATTAAGCTGGAGTTGGTAAGAAAAGCTTTAGGTAAGCCAATTATTATCACGTCTGGATATCGCTGTCCTGCGCTAAATGCTAAAGTTGGCGGTGTAGCAACAAGCGCTCACACAAAGGGATTAGCGGTAGACTTTAAATCGTCATTCGGTACGCCTAAAGAGATTTGTCAACAGTTGGTTGATGCTGGGGTGCAGTTCGATAAATTAATTCAAGAGCATAATCAATGGGTGCACATTGGTTTTAGTCCGACACATAATCGCCAAATAGTGTTAACAGCAGCCAAGCAGGGCGGTAAAACGGTTTATTTGAGTGGTTTAAAATGAATAAAACATACACGGCAATAGCGATTATTTTTACATTTATGATTTATGTTATTGTTAATTTGTGTAAAGACAAAGAAGCAATTCAAAAAACAAACGATGAACTGCTCGGAAAAATCGAACAGTTAAATCAGAACATCGCTAAAAACAATCAAATCATAGCAGATAATGAGCAAAGCAAACGCGAGCTAGAAAA
>NZ_LZHN01000050.1:0-325 GCF_001690435.1 Gilliamella sp. Nev3-1
CCAGTTTATCTAAGTAACGGGTAATCCTTCCTGCGGGTAAGCTTACTGCAATATCAATGCCTAACGCCTCACGATTAAAGTCATCGATGACATTGAATGTCCTAAAGCGACGTTGATTACGACTACTGTCACTCATAAAATCCATTGACCAACATTCACCTTGTTTATTGGGAGCCAATAACTTTTCTGGCTCCCGAGGTGGCATTCGTTGTTTTCGTTTTGTTTTAAGATTCAGTTTTAACTCACAATACACCCGATAAACACGTTTATGATTCCATTTATAGCCGAGCTTTCTGATACGATTACAACATTTAGGAAAGCCCCA
>NZ_LZHN01000051.1:0-2663 GCF_001690435.1 Gilliamella sp. Nev3-1
CAATCCACATAGTGATTAAATTGCAACCTGAGTTGTTCAAGTGAATCAAAAATCGTGTTTGACACAAATTCAGTTTTCACCGCTTTAAATGTTGCTTCAGCAACAGCATTATCATAAGGGCATCCCTTATGGCTTAATGAACGCTCAATGCCAAATTCCTTTAAACATTCATCAAGTAGATGATTATCAAATTCTTTTCCTCTATCTGAATGAAATAACTCAACTGAATTTAAGTTAATAGGGATTTGGCTGATAGCATCCATAACCAGTTGAGCATTTTTATGTTTTCCAGCACTTCGTCCCACGATTTCTCGATTGCTTACATCAATAATCACACAAAGGTAATGCCATTGTTGTTTTACTCTCACATAAGTTAAATCAGTCACTAACACTTTTCGTTGTTGGCCTACGGTAAACTCACGATTAAGTTGATTACTTACTGTTGATTCGTTGCTTTGTTCTGTATTAGCACGATATTTTTTACAGGTATATTTTGATACTAATCCGGTTTCTTGCATGATTCGACCAATTCGGCGACGGGATAATAGTATGCTTTTCTCCCTAAGCTCTGCTTGTAGTCGCCTTGTTCCATAGGCTTGATAGTTATCGTTAAATATCGCTTTCACTTTTTTACTAAGCTCTTTGTCTGTTTTTTTACTGGTTAATGGTTGTTGATAATAAAATCGATTTCTTGACACTTGTAAACATCGACATAACGCACGTAAGCTATATCGATGTTGATTCTCGGTGATTAATTTGATTTTCGTCCTATTATCAACGCCGCTTGCTTTAGGATGTCATTCTCCATTAACAATCGCTTATTCTCTTTACGTAGGGCTATGAGCTCATTTTCTTGAGCACGACGATTAGCTTGAGCTGTAAACTCACCAGTGGTTTGATATTGCTTAATCCACTTATCTAATGCGGATTTAGTCAGGTCGTATTCGGTGACAATATCCGCTCGTTTTTTGCCATTTTGGTATAACATTACCCTCTGTTTTTTAAATTCATTACTAAAACTGCGTTTTTCTCTTCTTGAAATAAGATTTGTCATTGTTGGTTCCTTTTGTTTTTTTGGTTATCATAACAATGACCTTATTAAACTGGTACTAATTAGTGTAGCCTGTCCATACTAAATTTGCTGTTAGATGTTTTCATAAAGAGTCAAAAGGGTTGTTACAACGTTACACAGCTATTTCTCAAAAACTTAAATCCTTGGACTCTTCTTTTTTTGTTAACTTTGATTTTTTAAATAATGGCATATGTGTTAATGGAAATCATTATCCGATAGTTAAAATAGCTTGGGCAAAAGGCGAAACTCTAGGGGAATTTTTAGAAAAAAATTATAAAAATAAGACTGCATTGAATAATTTATCAAAAAAAATAAAAGAATTATCAGAATTTTTAGGAAAAAATAATATTTCTCATGGAGATCTGCAAATGGGGAATATAATGGTGTCTGATAATGGAAAAGCTATTCAATTGATTGATTATGACGGAATGTATATTGGCTCAATTTCTAAATTGGGGAGTTCAGAATTAGGTCATATTAACTTTCAACATCCTTTAAGAGCAGTTGAAAATCCATTTAATGATAAGTTGGATAATTTCTCATTTATTACATTATGGTTAGGTTTACAATCATTAATTCTAGACGCATCTATTTGGGACAAATCACAATCGGATTCAGATTCTCTAGTATTCAAAGTAGATGATTTTGAAAATCCAGAGAATTCTAAAACTATCAATCTATTGATGAGTTATCCACAATTAACTATATATGTCACTAACTATATAAAAATTTGTTTGGTGGATCAATTTAAAAAAATACCTACATTATCAGACTTTATTGATAACCAAATTAACCTTGAATATATCAAATTATCGTCGCCTTCATCTTTTAAAATCAATACCTATAAAAGTCAGTATCCAGTTATATCAGTGTTAGATTTCGTTAAGTGTGAAAAATACATTGGTAGTCAAGTTGAAGTTATAGGAAAAGTTACCGAAGTGAAGATCGGATGGACTGAAAGGAAATTACCATATATTTTTCTTAATTTTAATGACTGGCGAGGTAAAGCATTCAAAGTAAATATATGGAAAGAAGGTTTAGATGCATTAAATCTAAATCTATCAACTATGAAACCTAATGATATATGGTTAGGAAAATACATAAGTGTTAAAGGATTGATGGAGCCTCCTTATATTAGTTCTAAACATAGATATTCACATCTTTCCATAACTATTACAAAAAATGACCAGCTAACAATTATCTCTCATGATGAGTTCAAAAGGAGATTGGATTGTTGTGAGTTTATTAATAGGATTAATTCTTATACAAGGCAACGGCCATTAGTGTCTAAAAATAATGAAATTATTAAAAATATTTTAAACAATAATATTGATAAGGTTGAGCCACAAAATAGAATTACTATAAGCAAAACGCCACAATATTCAACTATAAAACCATCAACATTATTAATGTAAAAACCAACAAATAGCAGAAAAAATAAAGATACAGCAAGGGGGACAGCACAATTTTCCTGGAACTTCGAAGTTACCAACGTCTAATCACAAACCTAAACAATATCAAAGTAGTTTTTTTAAAGATCATCTATGGGCTATTGTTATTTGTTTGATTGTTATTTTATTTTTATTTCGTT
>NZ_LZHN01000052.1:0-2624 GCF_001690435.1 Gilliamella sp. Nev3-1
AGTGGCGGACGGGTGAGTAAAGTATGGGGATCTGCCGAATGGAGGGGGACAACAGTTGGAAACGACTGCTAATACCGCATAAAGTTGAGAGACCAAAGCATGGGACCTTTGGGCCATGCGCCATTTGATGAACCCATATGGGATTAGCTAGTAGGTGGGGTAAAGGCTCACCTAGGCGACGATCTCTAGCTGGTCTGAGAGGATGGCCAGCCACACTGGAACTGAGACACGGTCCAGACTCCTACGGGAGGCAGCAGTGGGGAATATTGCACAATGGGGGGAACCCTGATGCAGCCATGCCGCGTGTATGAAGAAGGCCTTCGGGTTGTAAAGTACTTTCGGTGATGAGGAAGGTGTTGTATCTAATAGGTGCAACAATTGACGTTAATTACAGAAGAAGCACCGGCTAACTCCGTGCCAGCAGCCGCGGTAATACGGAGGGTGCGAGCGTTAATCGGAATGACTGGGCGTAAAGGGCATGTAGGCGGATAATTAAGTTAGGTGTGAAAGCCCTGGGCTCAACCTAGGAATTGCACTTAAAACTGGTTAACTAGAGTATTGTAGAGGAAGGTAGAATTCCACGTGTAGCGGTGAAATGCGTAGAGATGTGGAGGAATACCGGTGGCGAAGGCGGCCTTCTGGACAGATACTGACGCTGAGATGCGAAAGCGTGGGGAGCAAACAGGATTAGATACCCTGGTAGTCCACGCTGTAAACGATGTCGATTTGGAGTTTGTTGCCTAGAGTGATGGGCTCCGAAGCTAACGCGATAAATCGACCGCCTGGGGAGTACGGCCGCAAGGTTAAAACTCAAATGAATTGACGGGGGCCCGCACAAGCGGTGGAGCATGTGGTTTAATTCGATGCAACGCGAAGAACCTTACCTGGTCTTGACATCCACAGAATCCTGTAGAGATATGGGAGTGCCTTCGGGAACTGTGAGACAGGTGCTGCATGGCTGTCGTCAGCTCGTGTTGTGAAATGTTGGGTTAAGTCCCGCAACGAGCGCAACCCTTATCCTTTGTTGCCATCGGTTTGGCCGGGAACTCAAAGGAGACTGCCGTTGATAAAGCGGAGGAAGGTGGGGACGACGTCAAGTCATCATGGCCCTTACGACCAGGGCTACACACGTGCTACAATGGCGTATACAAAGGGAGGCGACCTCGCGAGAGCAAGCGGACCTCATAAAGTACGTCTAAGTCCGGATTGGAGTCTGCAACTCGACTCCATGAAGTCGGAATCGCTAGTAATCGTGAATCAGAATGTCACGGTGAATACGTTCCCGGGCCTTGTACACACCGCCCGTCACACCATGGGAGTGGGTTGCACCAGAAGTAGATAGCTTAACCTTCGGGAGGGCGTTTACCACGGTGTGGTTCATGACTGGGGTGAAGTCGTAACAAGGTAACCGTAGGGGAACCTGCGGTTGGATCACCTCCTTACGAAGAGCTCGTAAGTGTTCACACAGATTGTTTGTTTAGAATAGAAATAATTCAGTCCCCTTCGTCTAGAGGCCTAGGACATCGCCCTTTCACGGCGGTAACAGGGGTTCGAATCCCCTAGGGGACGCCATAAAGTGCGACGGAATTATTTTTAAAAAATTATGTTTGTATTTGCTTGGTTTAGTGTTTGAGTGAATAGAAAGATAAAGCTCTTTAACAATTAGGAACAAGCTGAAAGAAACGAGTTCTCGTTTTTACGGAAAGCTTTTATTTTTGGTTTAATGATATATTCAATAGATATGGAGTTAAGTTAAGGAAATAAAAAGCATTGAAGTAAGAAAGAGAAAAAAGCGTAAATTGAAAACCAAGACAACTGTGAGTTGTAAGGTTAAGAAATTAAGCGTACACGGTGGATGCCTAGGCAATCAGAGGCGAAGAAGGACGTGTTAATCTGCGAAAAGCGACGGTGAGCCGATAAAAGGCGCTATAGCCGTTGATGTCCGAATGGGGAAACCCAGTGTAGGTGACTACACTATCATATAATGAATTCATAGTTATATGAGGCGAACCGGGAGAACTGAAACATCTAAGTACCCCGAGGAAAAGAAATCAACCGAGATTCCCTAAGTAGCGGCGAGCGAAAGGGGAGTAGCCCAAGCGGGTAGCATGATGTATTAGTGGAAGCGTCTGGAAAGTCGCACGATAGAGGGTGAAAGTCCCGTACATGAAAATGCATGATGTGGAAGCTTATAGAGTAGGGCGGGACACGTGATATCCTGTCTGAAGAAGGGGGGACCATCCTCCAAGGCTAAATACTCCTGATTGACCGATAGTGAACCAGTACCGTGAGGGAAAGGCGAAAAGAACCCCGGGAGGGGAGTGAAATAGACCCTGAAACCGTGTACGTACAATCAGTGGGAGCTGTTACCGTTGGGTAATAGTGACTGCGTACCTTTTGTATAATGGGTCAGCGACTTATATTCTGTAGCGAGGTTAACCGAATAGGGGAGCCGAAGGGAAACCGAGTATTAACTGTGCGTTAAGTTGCAGGGTATAGACCCGAAACCCGGTGATCTAGCCATGGGCAGGTTGAAGGTTGGTTAACACTAACTGGAGGACCGAACCGACTAATGTTGAAAAATTAGCGGATGACCTGTGGCTGGGGGTGAAAGGCCAATCAAA
>NZ_LZHN01000053.1:0-391 GCF_001690435.1 Gilliamella sp. Nev3-1
CATGAAAGAACTTCAAATGACATTAACTAGAGATTTAGCACTTGAAATCGTATCGCAAGAACTGGGGCATTTTAGACCTCAAATAACAGAAGTATATTTACGTTAATTTGAGTTAGCTAACGCCTCCCTACGGTCGTTGTTGAATCCCTCGCAATGTGAAAACAAGTTTCACACCGCTCACGATTGCCTAAACAAATATTAAATTATTAATTTTCAGCTTGAGAACTGAGGAATGAAAGCATTAATTTTAATGTTAACAATATTGGCATCTATAGTTTGTTTTAGCTCTATTGGTGTTAGTTTTTGGGGAACAACTGCTATAACGGCATGCTTGTTTGTGCTTATTAATGCTATTACGAATATTTGAAATTAAATGGATAGGCAATCGTGA
>NZ_LZHN01000054.1:0-301 GCF_001690435.1 Gilliamella sp. Nev3-1
AATCGAACGTGCCTTGTTTAAGGTGATCACATCCTTTAGGTACAGTAGCAGACTTTAGCGTACCCATATCAACGATACTCTGCCGAGTTGGTTTTTTGGCGAACCAATTAAGATCAAAACTTAAGCAGAACACCCAGAGAAGATGATCGATAATTCTCACACGTTGCGAGTAAAATCGAGCGTGCCTTGTTTAAGGTGATCACACCCGTTCTTTAACCTTTGATTTACTGGTTATTGAATGTTACGTTATTTTTTTAACGTAAAAATCTAAATTTTAACGTAGTATTCAACTCAATATTAA
>NZ_LZHN01000055.1:0-6564 GCF_001690435.1 Gilliamella sp. Nev3-1
TAAAAAAACGTAACAAAAATAGCTTTATCGCTATTTTCTTGATATTTTGAGCCGTTGCGGCCAATAAACACTGCATTTGAACCTGCGCTCTTCCTCTAAATCGTGCATAGCGATGTCCGTGATGTTGTTTAGCATCAGCAAAGCTGCGCTCTATCGTTTCTTTTCGCCGAGCATAGACTTTTTTACCCCACTGACTTAAACGAATCTCGTTGGCTTTCTCTTTATCTGCTTCCCAGATATGCCGTGTGATGACTTTCTGTGTATTTTTACTCTGTGTACACTGTGACAATAACGGACAGATTTTGCAGGTTGTTGCATCAGAATGATAATGACGATAACCTTCCCTGCTGGTAGTTTTATATATTAATGTTTGCCCGTTTGGGCAAGTATAAGTATCGTTTTGACTGTTATAGATAAACTGCTTTTTTCTGATGGGATTCGCACCATGGGTGGGGCGGCGATAACCCAACACCGGATATATCTGCTCTGCCAGCAGTAAATGGCAAATGGGAGCCGTAAAATAACCCGCATCAAGACCGACACCAACCGGATTAAAGCCAAACCGCTCTAGCTGGCGTTTTAATCGAGCCATGTAAGGCTGGGAATCATGGATATTTCCAGCTGTGACATAGGTATCGGTAATTAAATTATGTTTGCCATCAACCGTTCGGTGATCTAAGTAGAAGAACCCTTTAGGCTTGCCTTCCCGATGCATAAAGCCACTGTCTGGATCTGTTGTACTGACTTTAACCTCCTTGTATTTCTCTACCGTCGATGGCTTTAAGGCTTTTTTCCGTTTAATTCTCTTTCTGTGTTGATGGCTTGATTAAGCGCATCAATATATTGACTGGGCTCAACAATACGCTGCTCATTACGTGCTTTGCCTTTATTGGCATTTGCTTTTAGGTGAGTACTGTCCGTATATAAAACCCGACCACTTATCAACCCTTTGGCAATGGCCTGCTCAACAATATTATCAAAAATCTGTTGATAGATTTCACTGTCATTAAACCGACGGCGACGATTTTGACTAAGTGTTGAGGCGTCAATCACTTTTTCGGTTAATCCCATTCCCAGAAACCAGCGGTAAGCTAAATTGACCTGAATTTCCTGAACCAGACGACGTTCACTGGGGATACCGAAAAGATACCCCAATAGCATGATTTTAAACAGTCTGACCGGATCTTCTGCCGGACGACCGTTATTAGGGCAATAAAGTGGTGCTACCGCTTCTCGAATAAATTCAAAATCAATGACTTTAGCTATTTTACGAACAAGATGATTTTGGGGGACAAGCGCATCTAGTGAGATTTGCTCTATTTTTTCTGGTGTCGCTGGAGTTGGTTTTTTTAGCATAGAAGAACTTCTCTTATAATGGACTCCTCTCTATTAGATCAAAGAACTCGTCAAAAAGCGAGTTCTTTGTCATCAATCTGAAGCAATTAAATTGCTTTTATTTTTAGTATAGTTATATTTATAAACACGTGCTTTATATAACACTTCTAATTCTTTATTTTTCCCTTACATAAGCTGTTTTATGTTTATAAAAACACTACACATATTAAAACTCTGAATCTATTACAAACTCAATAAACATCTTAAGTTTAGGTAGCCTATATAAATCCGCTGTATAAAGCATGTATAATTTTCTGGCGGGAGGTAAATAATCTTGCAATATTGGTAATAATTTATTCTGTTTAATTGCCTTATTTAGCATTGCTTCAGGTAACATGGTGATACCTACACCTTCAATAGCTGCGGTGGCTAATGCTAACGTATTATTACTTTTAAACGAACCTGATATAGGCAGTTCAACTAACTTACCACTAATAGTAAATGACCAAATATCATCTTTTTTATTTCGATTCACATACTGATAGATTAGACATTGATGCTGGTTTAGTTCCTCAGGTACCGTTGGATTACCATATTGAGCTAAATAACTAGATGCAGCAGCAAAAATCAATTGATATGGCTTAAGTTGCCGTACAATTAAACCTGAATCAACTAATTCACCAATCCGAAATACAATATCAAAATCTTCTTTAATCAAATCAACATAACTATCGCTCAATTGCAAATCTACATCAATTTTTGGATAGCGCTTTATAAACTGGCTAATAATTGGGATTAAATTAAAATTGCCATAACTAATTGGAGCACTGATCCTAAGCTTACCTTTCGGCTCATCAATAAGTTGCTGAGCCTCAATAAGTTGCTGAGCTAACATTTTGCTAGCTTTAATCTCACTAAGAATAAACAGACACCGCTCATAATATTGTTTGCCAAATTCGGTAAGGATTTGTGAACGAGTTGTTCTATTCAGTAATTTTATCCCAAAATAATTTTCTAAAAACGCAATATATTTAGCAACCATTTGTGGAGAAGTATTTAATGAAACAGATGCAGCAGCAAAAGATCTTTTTTTACTGTTAGCACAAAAGCATCCATGCATCTTAATAGATCCATATTATCAGCCTTCAGTTGTTAATAAATCAATTTTCAAATCATTTATTATTCTTTATTTTACAAATATTATAACGCAAATCAAGTAAATACCTAAAAATATAGTAACTAAATACAAATTACAAACAAACGGTATTTAATCGTTTGATAGCATTTAACCAAATATCAACATAAAAAATGAAAGAGGATAAAATGACAATGACAGATAAAAAATATACTGTTATCACTGGAGCTAGCTCTGGTATAGGCTTTGCAACAGCCATTGAATTTGCTAAACGAAATAAAAATTTAATTATAATAGCAAGAAGAAAAGAGCAACTAGAACAATTAAAACAACGCATTAATGATATGAACCCGCTATTAGATATCATTATTCAAACGTGTGATTTATCGGTAGCGGTTAATGCACATTTACTATTTGATCAATTAGATCAATACAATATTGAAACATGGATCAATAATGCTGGTTTTGGTCATTATGGCTGTGTTGGCCTTCAGGATTTAACCAAAATCTAATCTATGTTGCATCTAAATATTGAAGCATTAACTATTTTATCCACTCTTTATGTATGTAAATACCAAAACCAATCAGGCGCTCAGCTTATTAATATATCATCACGAGGCGGATATACTATTGTGCCTAATGCTGTAACATATTGTGCAACCAAATTCTATGTTAATGCTTTTACCGAAGGGTTAGCGCAAGAATTAAAACAAGCTAATGCCCAATTAACAGCAAAGGTACTGGCGCCCGCAGCAACAAAAACGGAGTTCGGTCAAAAAGCCAATAATACAACCGAATATGATTACGACAATTGTTTTGCTCGCTACCATACCGCAAATCAAATGGCTGAGTTTTTACTGGCTTTATACGATAGCAACAAAGTTATTGGTGAGATTAATACTAAAGATTTCTCTTTTTCACTAAAAGATAGCCTATTTTCTTATTCAGGAAATCCGTCAGAAAACCAAAAGTAAGAAAATAACGAATTTACCAGCAATATTCAGTCGAAAATATTAATTTTAACAAAAATGAGTTTTGGCAATCGTTATTTTGATTGCCAATTTCAGTATAAAGAAAGAGAAATATAGTATATCGATTTAAAGTGACTTTTTATTTACTTCGATTAAAAAATAGCGTTTAAATGAAATTGGGCGCCAGACATGAAATAGGTTTCTAAGTGTAAACGGAAAGGTTTTTATAGGTTTTTTAAAAAGTTTAAGTAACCAACCATCAGTCCCCTCAAACGACATAAATTCAAAACTTAATGTATGATCCGATAAAATTTTAATATTCCAAAGCCCACAAGCGCTAAGCCAAGCATATGCTCCACCGCCAATTCTGGCACGATCAACGATATGGTAGTTTTTTGAATCAAGTAGATAGATGAATAAAACTTCTTCCCAAGGACCACCATCTTCCGTCACAAAAATTAAAACGTAACAGCTATCATAGCTAAAAGCCATTTCTAAATAGCGACCTTCTAGTTTTTCATCATAGCAAACACCATCAACTTCAACAAGCGAGCTAATTTTACCTCTTTTGCCTTTAGGTAGCGGTTTTAATGTAATATTAGATATCGGTTTTATCATGTTTATCCTGAAAAATACTTATAGTTCAGTTAAATAAAAATAATGATTGTCAAATTCTTCTATTGACGTATTTTTAAATACTTTGAGCATATAGATTTCATATGTGGGTGTTTATTCATACCATGCTAAGAAAGTTTTCTTGGTCCATTTTAGTACTATATCAGACTATAATTAATCTATGCGAGAAAATTTAACTGCTCAGTTTAAGAAAATCAGATAGTTATTATGAATGTATTATTAAAATAGTGATATTGACCCATTTAATAAGTGTACATATAATATGTGTACTTATTATATAAAGGAAGTAAAAAATGAAAATTTCAATATCTTGTGCAGTTCCAGTAACTTCTCAACCATAAAACTATATGGAAATACTATATTGATATTTCTTTAAGAAAATTATGGGAACTAGATTTAGAAGAATTTCGTATCTTCGGTGAATTAAAAAGTGGGGCGAAAGGAGTATTTAAACTACAAGATGCACCTGAGATGGAAGTTATTTTATCCACTGTTATTCCCGAGCAAGAATTTACTGAGCAATTTAATATACCTGATATGGGCATACTCTACTTTTCACATCAAATTGAAGTCGTATCACAAACAGAATCCATTATTAAATCAGTGATTTCATTGCTTCCTAATGAAAATGTTAATAAAGAAGCATACTACGGTTTTTTTAAACACATTTCAGATGATATTTTTGATAAGACATTTAGATTAAAAGAATTAGTAGAGCAATAAAGTAATGGATCATGAAACTCAATTTTTATCTAAGTTTGAGGAAGATTCAAAATCAATAGGCTTTCTTTTTATGAGAGCTTATTCAACTTGGCATAGTCAAATTAAAAACTGCCTTAAAAAGCAGTCTATTACACATCCTCAATTTATTGTGATGGCAACTACTGCTTATCTTTCTCAGAATGTTGACGAAGTCACTTAAATCATGATTTCTAAAAAAACAAATATAGATGTTATGACTATTTCTCAAATTATCAATAAATTGGAAGAAAAACGATTTATCATAAGAAATAACTCGTTAAAAGACAGCAGGGCAAGGTCAATTAAATTAACCGCAGATGGCTACGCAGTAACGAATAGAGCTCTTCCTTTAGTGGAGGATATTGACCAACAATTTTTTTCATCTTTAGGGAAAGATAAGCCATCTTTTCATGATATGTTATTGAGGTTAGCAAAAATATAGAGTTTTTGAACTAATACGTTATGTTAAAATTTAGTCACCCCAGGTAAGCCTACACTTTTTAGTATCAAAAAGTGTAGGTCATAGATTCACTTTATTTTTAATTAATGGCCGATAAGTTAGAATCACTAACGAACAATCGATCAAAATAAAGGGCAAATGATTATGAGTGCTTGTAATTTACAAATTATCGGTGATAAAACTTAGGCAAAATACAGTGATTGGATTAGTTATTTGCCAAAAGATATTCATTTTTATATTGTAGATTTACCATTAAGAGGTAAAAAAGTTAATAAACCAATGTATAATCGAGACACTGATTGATAATATTTTCCGTATCCTTGATATTATATGGTATTCTTTCAACTATAATCTCTATAGTCAACTGTTATTTAACTTAGTTTTACTGTAGCATGATCCTTGTCAAAAGATTAGATAAACTTTTAACCAAAGAATTAATATTATCATCTACCATCATCAAAAAACTTAAATAAAATCAATTAGTTTTCTGGCTGATTTTTATCATGCCGATTTATCCTTCTTACTGTCTCATCGCAGCCTTAGTCCCTGATATCATGGACTAAGCTTGGCGCGCTTAAACATGCATTAAATAAAGCGTAATCAACCGCCTATTGTTTGAATGCTATATTAAATTTTTACTTATATTGATTTAACATAGATATTGAGCAGATAATATACAGTGTATAACCATAAGGATAAGTAATGCAGAGTATTTATCGGCAAATTCGGAGGTATAAATCATATTGTATGCTTATTCGTTTTCTTGCTGAAAATTCAATATTGTTAAGTTTAAGCTACCGTATCACTACTAAGGTTTACCTCTGAACCTCGCTTACTGTAATGAAACCTAAAGATAACTTTCAAAGCTAATTAATGCGCCTTTTTGGGGATACAGATACGTATACTTATAAACGCCTGATTTTAGAATTATTCAATTTAACCAAGAGATATATACTACCAACATCAAATAAAGAGTAATTTTTATCTCTTGGCTTGATGGCTTTTATTTAAGTATCTGTTAATGGATGTTTTTTCTAACCATAATTATTTTAGGTATATGAGATATAGATATATTGCGTCCGTATACCTAAAAATTTTGGTTGTGAATGTACCTTAATGATACTTGCAGGGTAATAAAATTGCTTTTAAGGCTTATTGTTACTGGGCTTGGTGTGCTTTAAAGAATGCTACTGTTTATTGAATTGGTGGGCTGGCGTTAGTTGAATTTGACGATTAATAGATTAATTAATAATAAAATTTTAATTTCACTGAATTAAAATATAACT
>NZ_LZHN01000056.1:0-3096 GCF_001690435.1 Gilliamella sp. Nev3-1
CAGTTACTATTGCTATGAGTTGTGCCATTGTTGGTTTAAGCCGTTGTGCTTACTATTATCAAGCTAAGTTACAGGATGATTCGGTGATTGTTTCGGTGTTGAATGCTATCACAGACCGGCATTTACGCTGGGGCTTTCCTAAATGTTTTAATCGTATCAGAAAGCTCGGCTATCAATGGAATCATAAACGGGTATATCGGGTGTATTGTGAATTAAAGCTTAATCTCAGGGTAAAGCGTAAAAAACGCATTCCTCCACGATGCCCGGAAAGGTTATTAGCCCCCAATAAACAAGGTGAATGTTGGTCAATGGATTTTATGAGTGACAGTAGTCGTAATCAACGTCGCTTTAGGACATTCAATGTCATCGATGACTTTAATCGTGAGGCATTAGGTATTGATATTGGTGTGAGTTTACCCGCAGGTAGAGTGACTCGTTATTTGGATAAATTGGCGGAGTATCATGGTTATCCGTTAAAAATACGCGTCGATAATGGACCAGAATTTACAGGAAAAACCTTTATAAACTGGGCTAAATCACATGATATAGCCATTGATTATATCCAGCCCGGTAGCCCTTATGAAAATGGTTATATTGAACGATTTAATCGTACCTATCGTACTGAAGTACTCGATTTATATCTTTTTAACAACTTAGCACAAGCAAGGAGAATAACCGAAGAATGGTTAACGATTTATAACACCGAAAGACCGCATGAGGCATTAAATAACATGACACCGCTCGAATATAAAACATTAAAACAGGCAGCTTAATTTTCTACGTGAGTTGTGTACTAAGTTTGGGGTATTTACACGTTTATTATCTGCCCATAGGCATTATACTGGCATTCGTAGAGGGTGTCACCTAAGCTACCGGTAAGGGCAATGGGTGTGCCAAGGTGGTCGTTTTGATACCAGTAGAGTTTGATGTTATCTTGCTGCGCATTGCCGTGCACAAGGGCTAATGGACGGTAAGAATCTGGCTCGTAAAGCTAGCTTTGCCAGTGTTTATCGTTATTGGTCTCGGCAATAAGTTTATTAGACTGTGGCCTTTTCCACGTTTTTCCACAATCAGGTTGCCAAAGCAATCATGCTCAAAGTATATGCCACCAAAAAACATTTGGGTTTATCATAATATTAACGCTAATAACATCATAGCAAATGGTTAGTTGACACAATAATAATTTAAATCTAACAAAGTAAGCTAAGTATTAAGCTTACCTTGCCGATTTGATATGTTAAATTGAATCTAAATTGGAACTTATTCTACAGGCTCTAATGAGACTGCCATTTCTAAAGCTGTTTTAGAGCGATTTATTTTACCATCAAAATCTGGTTGTAATTTCATTTCATCTAATGCATAAACGATACTTGCACTATATCCTATTTTAAAGAGCTTTGAATCTTCTTTTTTGTTGGTATAAATACCAACAGATTGAATTGTCCCATCTTCAAGTAATAAATCAACTGTATTATTAAAATTTGAGGGATCTTGCCCTGCTACATAAGCTTTTTTTATTATTCCTGAAATAAATAATAAAGGTATCCTCCCCTGCTCAATACTATTCCACCACTCTTTTGATCCAAAAAGACCATTGGTACCTTTGAGACCCATTGTAGGTTTTGATTTGTCTAACGTTAATGCTTGTGTTAAAGCGACTCTTTCTGGATTATTTTTTAATTCCTTTGATAATAAAAAGACCATTTTCATTGGAACTTTAGAAGTTTCTAATTTTAATAGCATATTTTTACCTTTATTTTACTTTTTCAAAATGAACAATATTTTCATTAAAAATCTCTATACCTCTACCTTGTCCAAGTTGAGTTGTCATTTGCCCACCTTCAACTTTAAAACGAGTATTGGTTTTCATCCATTTCCCAGTTTTAATCGACATATTAGGAAATACTTTTGCCGCTGCAGAATTTGCTGCAATACCTATTTCTTCTAACTTAGCAAATGTTCCTTGTTTAACCACGATTTTTACGGTTACTCCATTATATTTTGATGAATATCCTAAAACTGGAGAGATGGAAGTTTCGGTTGTTGGAGGCATTATGCCTGTTCTCTCAAACTGCTTAAATTGCTCTTGTGACATAGTTCTATAAACAATTTCATTACCATATGCATCATACTGCTGAACAGGACTTAATGGATCCTTAGCGGTAGTGGTTGGAATACCTATCTTTTCTTTTCCTGCAACCCCTTCAAATCCACTATTTTCAACCTTAATCAACCCTAACGGATCTATCCAATTTATCGGATCACCATTGACATATTGATAACTATTTAAGCCACCCAGTATACCTAGTGGGTCTTGGGTGATATATCTGCCGGTAAATGGGTCGTAATAGCGGTTTAGGTTGTAATGAAGTCCTGTTTCCTCATCATAATATTGCCCTTGGAATCTTAACGGGTTATCGGGCAGGGCTTGGGTATCGTCCTGATGGTAGGTTTCGTTTGTAACTATCCCCTAAAATAGTACAGCCAAAAAGTAGGAAATTCTCTATGATAAAAGTAAAAGAGGATTCAATGATGAAAAAAATGACTGAACATCAAATCGTCGCTATTTTAAAAGAAGCTGAAGCGGGTATTCCTGTCAAGGAGCTCTGTCGTAAATAGGGCATGGGTAATTCAACTTTCTATAAATGGCGTGATAAATACGGTGGTATGGAAATTTCAGACATCAAACGTTTAAAGGAGCTGGAGGCGGAAAACCGTAAACTTAAACAGATGTTTGCTGAGCTCAGTTTAAAATCTCAGCTTCAGGAAGATATCATAAAAAAGCTTTAGTGCCAACAGGGGCACGTAAAACGTGGGCACAGCAACTACAACAAAATCATTCAGTTACTATTGCTATGAGTTGTGCCATTGTTGGTTTAAGCCGTTGTGCTTACTATTATCAAGCTAAGTTACAGGATGATTCGGTGATTGTTTCGGTGTTGAATGCTATCACAGACCGGCATTTACGCTGGGGCTTTCCTAAATGTTTTAATCGTATCAGAAAGCTCGGCTATCAATGGAATCATAAACGGGTATATCGGGTGTATTGTGAATTAAAGCTTAATCTCAGGGTAAAGCGTAAAAAACGCATTCCTC
>NZ_LZHN01000057.1:0-74251 GCF_001690435.1 Gilliamella sp. Nev3-1
GCAACATTAGTTAAAAAATCAGGCGATGAAATGACTGGAACATTGCGAATCAACGACGGAGATAAATCAGCAATACAATTACAAAACGCTGCTGGGCAAATCTGGCAACAGCGCACATTTGCGGACGGCAGTTTTTGTCTTGAGCGATATAATTCTGTTTTAAATCAGTGGATTAGGTTTTTGAGGTACGTAGAGCCTGAGAATTCATGGAAATTTGAAAATATTGATGATGTCACAATTAATAATAAGTCTGTGTTAAAAAGTGGTGATTATGGTGTTGGGGCTGTTGTTGGTGCGATAGCTGAAAATTTTGATGGTCATCTTGCAGGCGGTTTTTATCAATGTAGCACATCTGATTTCTCTGATTTGCAATTTACGGGCGATAGTGCAGCGACACTATTAACGTATCCGAGCAATAGCAAATCGTGGAAAGTTGAGCAGTTATCAGTAGTTAGTAGTAAAACGCCGAAAATCTATTATCGTTGCGATACGCGAGATGGCAAACAGAAATGGTACGAAGCGATCACAACAGCGAATTCAACTGTAGATAGCAATGGTTTTCTGAAAAAAGCGTCGCCAATTTTGCGGTTGTTTGCGACTGAAAATATTGATGATGTTGATGATTTTAAAAAATCGGGCTGTAGTTTAGTGAATGATTTGGCCGCTGGCGTGACAGCTAAACGAATTGATATTGGTCATTACGAAATCAGCGGTAGTTTAGGTTTTGCAAAAGAGGGGTGGTATATAACGCTACCCGAGGACGCTAACGGCAATAAAAAATTTTTTGCTGAGTACTCAACTGATGAAAACAACATCATCACAGTTAAAACATACACACGAAAATTCGATTTTGAGAGCTGTCAAATCGTTGCTGGTGAGCCAATTGACATAACTGAGGGACGCTGGATAGACATTCGATTAGAAATGCCAGTTGTTGAGGTAATTGAGAATGAAGAGCCGATACCGAGCACACTAAATCCAGTCATTATTAACAATGATGAAAACTAACTAACAAACCACACTATCAATTTTCAACTTCACATACTCAACAGCATCATCTAGCATCACAAAATCAGCTATATCATATAGTGTTTTTGCTGTTTGATAGAACACGAAATTGTGATCTTCGTCGCTGTTGATAATGTAGCATTCGCCCGTAATTTCATTTTCGAAATCCTCGGGCGACATGCGTATGTAAATTGGTAGTGTGTAGTTTATTGTTATCACTGTCTGTTATGCATAAATATATTCAATTTCAATGTTCAACAACTGGCATTGCTCAACAGTCAAAATAATACCTTCGACATGCGAATATCTAGCTGAAAATTGACTGTTAACTGGATAAACACCGTCTACATCCATCTGATCAACTCTCTCGCCGTCATTAATATATAAAATATCCACATTATCGTCGTTTCTCATTCGACCAAAAACTTCATTTAATTTTGCTAACATAACATGTTCCTCTATCGGAAAGCTGGAACCCGTCCAGCGCGGTGTCATTATTGACTTTATGAGATAATTATATATAGGGCGTCCTATACAGTCAACTATTATTTTTGCCTTTTTGTGCTTTTTTTAATAGAGACAATCCTTCAAAAATTGCCTCTTTTTTTGAGCCATAAATTTTACTCATTTCTAGTAATAATTCATTTTCCTCATCTGTTATATAACTAGCTGGCAACCTAGGTAATCCTCGTCGTTGCTCGTCTTGTCTCTTGTTTGCTCTTTTTTGAGCGTCAGTTATTGCCATCACATATTTCCATTTTTTCGTCAAAATAATCGCGATCTCCAGCTACTGATTGATAGCGATATGCGTTTATTTGTCTGTTGTTTTTTGACATTAATAACAGATGATTTTTATCAAACTGCAATTTGTATAATTCTAAAAACGCTAATTTAGCCACGCTAAAAAACGGGGTTTTGGTGCTGAGTGATTTGATTATTTCGCTACCGCCACGCCGTTGTTTTATGATGTAAATTCTATATATATCTAAATTTTCAGATATCTCCATTCTCGACCCCTACTATCATGATATTTATCTGTCATTTTTTGTGATTTATGCCCTAATAACGTCATCGTGTCAAGTCCTTGCTCTCTATATAGTCGCTCAGATAGCGATCTCAGCTCATGAAAAGATGCGGGGTCGCCACTCCATTTTTTACGATCATAAAAAACTATGTCGCGAAGCTCAGCAAAATATCGAGTTAATGAAAATGGCTGAACTTGTTGTCCGTTATTCTCAATCAAATAAATGTTACCAGTACAAATGTTTTTAATTGCATATTCTAGCGTCATATTCATTTTTTCACAGTACAGATTTAATGGTAATGCTATTTTTTCATTAGTTTTGTATTGCTCAATAAATAAAAAACCATTTTTTATATCAGATCGTTTCATTTTTGCTATATCAGAGCGTCGTTGCCCAGTCAAAACGGCTAAAATCATTGCTTGATAAATATACTGTTGATTCGCTTTTTTTGCGTGATTTAAAATTTTTTCAAATTCATCAAATGTTAATCGACTGCGCTTAACTGGAGTTTTTGGATTGCGCAATGGTATTGTTGGATCATGTTCAATCCACCCATTAAAATATGCCTCTCTAAAAACTTCTTTTAACAGTAAATACATCGACTTAGCCGCACTATTTGTACCTCGGTTTATGTATTGATTTATAATATCAGCCAATTCTAATGTTTTTATTGATTGTATCGACTTGCGACCTAGTCGAATGCGCAAAACTTTGATTAGTGAATTCTTGTTATCTAATGTGTGCTGTTTTAGCTGTTTATTTTTCTGTATGCATTGAAATTCATTCAGCCATTCGTTTAATGTTTTTTTATAAAAAATATTTAAAATAGACTTAATCATCATTTTATCTCTCAGAGTTAATATTTAAATTCAATTACAGCATGAGCGCAATTAGCGCTCTAACTCTGCAATTCTGGCTGTGATTCTAGCTAGTTCTGTTTTTAATCTTGCTAATTCAGCCGATTTGTCCTCTGTTTCTGTTTGAATGATTTTGTATTCTATAGCGTCACATTCATCTAAAAATTTAATAGCTCCCTCATACAAATCTAGAATTCTAAAAACAGCACCCTCTTTAATTTCAGTTGTCCAATATTTAATTGAACCGCCTGACACTGCTGATTTTTTTGTGAATATAATTTTTTCACCATTTCTAGCACCACCATCTCGACTATTAGCCTGAGCTATGATTCGACCAGCCAAATAAATCGGACCTAGCTCTGCCTTTATTGTTTTTTTAACAGTAATCTCTACATCGACACATGATTGATCGTAACCATCAGTTCCAAAAACAGATAACAATTCAGCAGTAACAATATTGGCGATTCGGCTATCAAAAATCCATGATTTTTCTTCAAAATCAAATTTGCCACCAATTCTTTTAGCCACTTCAGTGAAATCAGGGTTATATTGAGTTTTTACTTGAATTGTGTTTTTAATGTTTTGAGTTGATACAAACATATTGCGTTCCTCTATCGGAAAGCTGGAACCCGTCCAGCGCGGTGTCATTATTGACTTTATGAGATAATTATATATAGGACGCCCTATATAGTCAACTATTATTTTTGTCTTTTTGTGCTTTTTTATTATGAGCAATAATTAATGGGTTTTATTTGTTATGAATGATTTTTTGATTTGAATGAGTGATGTGAAAATCACTGTAATGATGTATAATTAGTGCGTCTAAGTTCCAATCTAAGCCCTCGATTATTTCACGGTATAGAGGGTTTGTTTTATAAAATACGTAAAAATTTTTGGTCGGTATTTTTGACGGTATTTAAAATAAGTTAATGTTAAATATTTATATTGTTCAATTAGTTGATTTTTGTTTTCGATTCCTGCTGGGGTCAAAGCCCGCCGAAACTGGCACGGTTTTACATTGATATTCGCAATAAACTTTGATGCTCACTATAAATCAATTATAGTAAATTTTGTTGTATAGTAAAAATTACGCCTTATCAAATTATCTAAAGCTTTATCCCCCCTTTTTTTGAGCTGTAAAATAAAACAAATAAAAACATTGTGTTAGTGATTTTTTGCAAAAAGGGTTTTTAGAGGCAAAAATCCTATTTGCCTTTTGGCAAACAAAGTTTATAGTATGTTTGTTTCTAGTTTAACGCCGTGTAGGCGGTTTAAATGACTTTATGATGATAGATTAATTAAGATCTTGAGTTTAACGCCGTGTAGGCGGTTTAAATGGCCAGCAAATTCAAATTGCCAGTTAAAATAACGTTTAACGCCGTGTAGGCGGTTTAAATGTACACGGCGGTAAACTAGAAACGAATATACTATGTTTAACGCCGTGTAGGCGGTTTAAATATTTTTCTTTATTGTTATATAGATCATGCCTGCCACTAATATATAGTCGTATTTCGCTAATTAAAAATTAAATAAAATCAATGGGTTTTCTGAAAGATTTTTATATTTATTTTTGTTAGTTAACTCACATTATTTTTAAGTCAATTCATCTTCTCTTTAAATTAGAAAACATAAAATATTGTAATGTTAAATAAATATGTTAATGTGCCTTATGTTGCTTTTTATCTATAAAAGCAATATTTTTTTATTAAAAATTTTATACAGAAAGTTAAAATAGTCAGTAGAAAGTTATTACGTATTTTTGAAAAAAGCTTTTAATTAAATTTGATGATAGAGGTGGAATTTTTATTAGTATGATTTTATACCATTAAAACAACATAAAGTCAATTTTATACAATATGTTATGCTGTTTTAATGGGACATATTTAATATAATGCGTAAAAATAGCAATTTTGAGTGGCTTAATTACCTATTGCTGTATTACCTATATTATTTATCACTATTGATGAATGCATTTACTGTAACATTTTGTGGTTTATTGATTTTAGAATTATCAATTAAATTAACATAATCAACCATACCACTAGTTAGGAAAAGATCTAAAAACCAACCAATTCCAAAAACTCCAAAAGTAAATAACCAAACAAAACCTGTTATCCACTTACCACAATACATACGATGGATACCCATAAGACCAAAAAAGAACCACAATAAATAAGCAATACCTTTGTTTCGTATGACTTCTCTCCATTTAAAAAAACAAATTGTATACGATAATAAATCGAATAACAATATATTATTCATATAATAACCTTCATAAGAGGGTGTTGGCTAAATTCAATAATAGCTCAATAACGTTAATGAAAAATGGCGTTTTTTCGATGATACCTATATGTATAGGTAGAAAGGGTGAACTAATTTTTCTCTTTTTTATAACTCGATAATAACGCGCCCACGGGTGATATCACAGAGAGTCTTTTGTAATAATTGGGACTTGTCTTGTGTTATTCCTATAGCTACTTTAACACCTTCGGCATCAAAATCTTGTTGTTCAATCAAGGCCCCAAGTTCTTTTAGGCGATTTTCAATAATTGGCCATTCGCTATAATAACAGTGAAATTGAAGCGTAATACGGGCAATGAGTTCAATAAGTTCGCCTTGTTGTAAGCAGTGACTGGCTGCACCGCCATAGGCTCGCATTAACCCACCAGTACCTAGTTTTATTCCGCCAAAGTAGCGAGTTACAACAACCGCAATTTGATCGCAATCTTGTCCTTCAATAGCTGAAAGAATAGGGCGTCCAGCGGTGCTTGTCGGTTCACCATCATCATTAAAACGGTATTGCTGCCCAATTTTCCAAGCCCAACAGTTATGTGTTGCATTGAGATCGCTTATTTGATTAATAAAATCGGTTGCTTGCTCGACAGAGGTAACTGGTGCAGCATTAACAATAAAGCGGCTTTTTTTGATTTCTTCTGTTAAGTTGATTGGATTTACTAATGTATATGGCATATTAATTTGTTACAATTGGTTCATTGCGGTTAATCATACTCAGCAGATTTAAAATGTCTATCAATTTACAACAATTAAAACAAATTCAACAGACGTTAGCCAAGCAAATTAAATTAACAGATGCGTTTAATCAATCCGTTAAATTTATTGGTGGAACCGATGTGGGCTTTGAAAATGGTGGTGATATTACCCGAGCGGCTATTGTTATTCTTACTTATCCAGATTTTAATGTTGTGGAATATCATATTGCTCGAATAAAGACGCAATTTCCTTATATTCCTGGTTATTTATCTTTTCGTGAATATCCTGCGCTTATTGAGGCATGGCAACAAATAATACAGAAACCGGATTTATTGTTAGTCGATGGACAGGGTTTTGCTCATCCTCGACGTTTAGGTATTGCAAGTCATTTAGGTTTATTACTAGATATGCCAACAATTGGTGTAGCTAAAAAAAGATTATGTGGTCAGTTTGAGCCATTGTCAAAACGGGCAGGTAGTGTAACACCATTGCAAGATCAGCAAGAACAAATTGGCTGGGTATTGTGTAGTAAAGATAATTGTAATCCTTTATTTATTTCGGCTGGTCATCGAATAAGTCAAGATAGTGCATTAAAATGGGTAAATTTATGTTTACGAGGTTATCGATTACCTGAACCTACTCGTTGGGCTGATGCGATTGCATCAAATAAACCACTGTTTAAGAAATTTAACCATGATAGCTAGCCACCAAACACCTTTGAGAAAAGACGGTTTTACCTTTAAACGTTTTTTTGTTGCACACAATAAAAGCCCTATGAAAGTTACAACTGACAGTTGTTTATTAGGGGCATGGGTTCCCATTGAGGTTATTCCACAAAAAGTGTTAGATATTGGTACGGGGTGTGGTGTAATTGCATTGATGTTAGCTCAACGGTTAGAAAATACGCATTGCAAGATTGACGCAATTGATATTGATCATCATGCTATTGCACAATGTAATGAAAATAGCAAACAAGCCTCATTTTATTCTATTTGCGCCAAGCATGCAGATATTAATCAATTTCGGCTTGATCAACCAGCTTGTTATGATTTAATTGTAAGCAATCCACCTTATTTTGAATCGGCTGTAGATTGCCGAGATATACAAAGGCAATTAGCTCGTTATACCGAGAGTTTGAGTTATCAGCAATTGATTAATGCTGTTAAACGATTATTAACACCAAAAGGGCAATTTTGCTTAGTTTTGCCTTATCATCTATCAAATCATTTTAGATTTTTGTGTGAATCAAATTTTTTATATTTAACTCAAGTGATGAATGTTAGGTATTCGAGTAAAAAAGATTTTTCGTTGGCGTTGATGGCTTTTTCATTAAGCCGAGCTGATTTGATCATTGAGGATCAACTTTGTATGCGAGATGATGATGGGTGCTATTCGCAATCATTTAGGCAGTTGTTAGCTGATTTCTACCTATTTCGAAAATAGCACCCAGATGTCATCTCAATGACCATTTAATTTGGTAATATATAAAAATAGACAATGGCAATTAGCGCAAGTGTGATGATGAAAAAGGCATACACTTTGTCGTGAAAGTAACTAAATACGGGTAAAGAGCGTTGTTTTCTAGCATAGAGGTAAAAAAATAGCCCTATACTATAAAGTATCATCGACAGTAATAAGTAAGATATACCGCCAGCATAAATTAGCCATACTCCATAAGTCGATCCAAATACACCTATTATGATTAAATAGACTTTACGCCTTTGTATAGCTAATTTGAAAACAAAAAGTGCTGCAAGTAAATAAGGGATGAGCACCATTGAGGTTGATAGCTGGATTAAGGTATTATAGCCCGATTGGTAAAAGTGAGAAAGGATCAGCAAAATTGTTATGAAGCTCGTTGTTAACCATAATGCGTTAGCAGGCGTGCCAGTTTTATTAAGCTTGCCAAAGCATTTTGGCACGGTGTGCTGGTTGCCCTGACCACTTAAAAATAGCATTTCAGCTGCTAGCATTAACCACGATAATAATCCACCACTAACCGATACAATTAAACCAATATTAATTAGGGTTGCTCCCCAGCTACCAATGACACGTTCAATCACTGAAGCCATTGATGGGTTTTTCATTTGGGCAAGTTCTTGTTGTGGCACAATACCAAGAGATAATACTGATACGCAAACAAGCAATAGGCTAGTAATGGCAAAGCCAAAAAAGGTTGCACGGCTAATACTGATGATATTTTTGGCTCTTGCCGCATAAACCGTTGCGCTTTCAATGCCTAAATAAACCCAAACGGTATAGAGCATGGTGTTCTCAACTTGTTTTATAATTGAGCCTAACTGTGGTGTTCCCCAAAAGTCTATTTTGAATGTCGAAATTTTAAATGCAAGGCTAATACAAACGATAAATAAGCTGATGGGTACAATTTTAGCCAGCGTAACAAGGCAATTTAATAAAAAAGCTCGATATATTCCTTTTAGTACAAAATAATGTACTATCCATAATAATAAAATAGCAGTAAAAACAGCTGGCAACGTAGTGCCGTGACCAAAGAGGCTTAAGCAATCAAAAGATCCTAATGCACTAAATAAAATAACTAAGTAACTGGTGCACGACATCCATGCTGATATCCAATAACCCCATGCGGCATTAAAACCGATATAGTCACCAAAGCCTTCTCGCACATAGCCGTATAAACCATCGTTGATTTTGTAAAATCGAATCGATAAATACTGGAATATGCGTGTTAACATTAGCATGCCAAATAGGGTTATTATCCATGCGATTAAAATAGCTCCAGTCCCAGCCCCTTCGGCCATATTTTGTGGTAGGCTAAAAATCCCACTTCCTACAATGCTACCCACCACCAACAGTGTGAGGGGGAGGGTGCCTAGTTTTTTTCTTGCTGGTGTATTCATCTTGTCGTCTTATTATGTGGTTTTAGGTTTGATTAATATCGATAGATTAGAATCGTAACGACATGCAACTTACCCCTCCATCAATTTTTTGATATTCCGAGGTATCCACTTCAATAACCTGATAACCAAGTTGCTCAATTTTAGCTTTAGTTATTCGATAGCCAGCAGGCATAATTACCCGATCATTTACCCAGATGCAGTTAGCAGCATAACTTTCTTGTTCTGGGATCTCAATAATATTAAATTTCTGAAATTCAGGTTTAGTGATAAATTCGCCTGCGGCTAGCAAGTTATTATTTTCTAAATAAGCTAAACCTGTTTTTAGGTGGAGCACTTTTTCGAGTTCAACAACCGAGCCAGTTAATCCGTATTTTTCTAAAATAGCGATCATTTGATTAGCGCCAGCTTGATTGGTTCTTGCTGATAAACCAATGTAATAGTGGTCTTCCACCATCATAATATCACCTGCTTCAACGGTACCTGGTGCGGTAATTTGTTCAACTTTATTAGGATAAAACCGCTCAATTGTACTTGATATAATTTCAGTTTCTGCTCGGCGACTTTCAGCACCTGGTCTTGTAATAATGGCGCAATGTGGCGTGCAAAGCACCGTATCTTCAACAAATACCGAATCAGGAAAGCGTTCATCGGGAGGTAAAATGGTAATATCTACATCACAATGCTGTAATGCACGAATATAATTGTTATGCTGTTCTAGAGCTTTTTTATAATCAGGCTTACCTAAATTTGATAAGGTTAAACCATTAATAAGAGATTTGGCAGGTGTTCTTGCAATAATATGGTTAAATTTTTTCATTTCATCCCTCTTTAAATTAATTGATTAATTATGCTTTATTGTTGAATAATAATTCACTTTTAAAACCTTATCAAGTAGAAAAGTGTATTTATATTCATTTTTTAAATATTTATTGTTAATGTCTTATTTTAATTAAATATTTGAATTTAAATGAAATGAAAGGAAGAAATGCATATTTATTATTTTGTATGCGGTAAAATTAACTAATTACTTTTATTTAAGAAAGAACAAGAGGTAACGGCATTTAAAATGAAAAAAGGGCACCAAATGTGCCCTTAATGATAATTCTTATTCACCATCAAAATTAACTAAAGTAAAGCAATCAATCCCCATATCAGCTAATTTTGTTTCACCCCCTAGATCAGGTAGATTTATTACAAATGCGGCATTTTCAGCAATACCCCCTGCCTTACGAATTAAATTAGCCGTTGCAGCTATTGTTCCACCTGTAGCCAGTAAATCATCAACAATGAGTACACGCTCACCGGGTTTAATGGCATCAGTGTGGATTTCTAAAGTATCTGTACCATACTCAAGTTGATATTCTTCTTTAAATACGTGACGAGGTAATTTGTTAGGCTTACGAACGGGAATAAAGCCAACCCCCAGTGCTAGCGCAATTGGTGCTGCAAAAATAAAGCCTCGAGCTTCTGTGCCAACGACTTTATCAATTTTTTTATTACGATAATGATCAATTAATAACTCAACAGTAGTTTTAAATGCAATAGGATCAGCAAGTAAACTGGTGATATCGCGAAATAATACCCCTTCTTTTGGGTAATTGGGAATGGTAAGAATACTGTCTTTAATTAATGAAAGTTTTTGTTGTAACTGATTCATTTAAATGCTCTCTAAGTCTTTTCTATAAGAGTTGCCAATGTTTCATTATATACCTGCAATCTTTTTTGTTGCAATAACGAAACCATAATATCATACTGAAATCTAGCCATACTTATAACTTAATATATTAATATCATAAGTATGTAAGCCATCAATAGTTAAGTTAATATATATAGTAAAAAATGCTTTGTAAGCTCTTTCAATTTACCAGTTAATGATATTTGTTGATTAAAGTGTTTGTTTAACTTTCATATAAAGGCGAAACGTTTAATGATTTAGTCACAAAACTATGAACTGATAGTGCTTTAAGCTTTGATTGAATCGCTAAAGCTTGTTGTTTAGATTCGCATTGTGTAAAAACACATGCTCCAGTGCCAGTTAATCGAGTTGTGCCATATTGTGAAAGATAAGTAATAATATTATCTACCTTTGGATAACGTTTTCGAACGACATTTTCACAATCATTTTTAAATTCGCTAAACGGTAAAGAAAGCAAATCAGTTATATTCTGGATAGGCGTATCACGGGTTAATTCAGGATCATTAAATACCTTAACTGTAGATATTTCAATATTAGGATAAGCAACTAGATACCAATATTCAGGAATATCTATAGGGGAAAATTGATCGCCAATCCCCTCAGCAAACGCAGCATGTCCATAAATAAAAATGGGCACATCAGCGCCAATTGTGCGGCCAATTTCAATTAATTCATCCAGTGATAAATTTAATTGCCATAACTGATTAAGCGCAACTAATACCGTTGCGGCATTAGATGAGGCACCGCCAAGACCACCACCCATTGGAATCTTTTTATCAATGACAATGTCTACTCCTAGTTTTGTTAGTTTGACATAAGATTTTAATCGTTCTGCGGCAATTATGATTAGATTTTTATCGTCTGGAATATTTGCAAATGATGTCAATAGGTTAACTTGATCATCTTGGCGGAGGGTAAATGATAAGTTATCACAGTAATCAATAAATTGAAATAATGTCTGTAAATTATGGTAATTATCAGCACGACGACCAGTAATATACAAAAATAAATTTAATTTAGCTGGCGATAACCATTGTTTCATAATTATTACCCGTTATCGCAAAACCCAGTTACTAATTTTTAAGCGGATAACTTCATCATCATGTGTAAGCTCAATCGCTGCAGGTAAGTCAATCTTTTTATTTTTATAGGTGTAAGTCGCATAACTTGGAATTTTTAATGTCCATTTGTTATTATTTTGCATAAATACAGTTGAAGTTAATCGCCCAGCATTATCTATTTTGTCTGTATTTACGTTGTCTGAAAATCCTTTTAACCAATTATGTAAAGAATTCAGCGGGATGTTTACATTAGATATTTTTTTCATAAGATTTTTAATATTGACATCTTGATAGCTTCCACCATTTTGATCAACCAATAGAACATTGTCAGGCTCCACTCTTAACGTCAAAATGTTGGTACCAACAGGTGTAGTTAATTTGACTTCGTAATTATCTGTTGACTGTTGGGTAATTAAAAATCGACCATAATTTCGAGATTTATCGCTTATATGAGCTATACTGCCTTTAACTTGGAATGCATTTATTTGCTTGAGATTTTGTTGATGTGCTTGCCATTGTTGTTCAACTGATGCCGTATTTTGTGATTTAGTTGCTTGGCATGCGGTGATAAGTAAAAGCAGCATGATAATAAAAGCATATTTAATTTTAGACATGAAATAACTCTTTAGTTGTTAGTTTCAAAGATTGCAATATTATAACTGATAATTGTCCGAATAAGAAAAAGAACCTTTGTGGTTTTTTATGTATAATACAGATTTTAAAGAAACGCTTAATAAAATAATTATACCTAACAGAACCTACAAAAAGAAGCGATGCAATGTCAATTACAATTTTTGGTGTTAATCATAAAACTGCGCCAGTCGCTTTAAGAGAAAAGCTTGCTTTTCCTACTGAGATTGTCGATAAAGCGCTATACAGCCTATACCAGCACCCTTTGGTTGAAGGGTGTGCTATTTTATCTACCTGTAATCGAACAGAAATTTATCTTAGTTATGAACATCCAACTGACTATCTAAGATTAAAACAATCTGTCGAAAGTTGGTTAGGGCAATTTCATCATATTGATATTAATCTTTATCGAGATTCACTTTATTGGCATGATGGACAAGGTGCTGTTGAACATTTAATGGCAGTGGCAAGTGGTTTAGACTCTATGATCATTGGTGAGCCACAAATTTTAGGGCAAGTTAAACAAGCATATCGTTTTGCTCAACAACAAGCTTGTTTGTCTGTTCAATTAAAAAAGCTTTTTCAAACTACATTTCATGTAGCCAAAATGGTTCGTAGTGAAACCAATATTGGTGCAAATACTGCATCTGTCGCTTATGCTTCTTGTTTAGTTGCTCGCCATCTTTTTGTTGATACCTCAAGTTTAAATATTATGCTTGTTGGGGCAGGGGAAACGATAGAGCTTATCTCTCGTTACTTAAAGCCACATGGATTTAATCAAGTTATTATTGCCAATCGAACTCGCGAAAAAGCATTGAAACTGGCTTCTGATATTGATGCAGAAATCATTTCATTGCCTGATATTGCTAACCGACTTAAGGATGTTGATATTGTGATTAGTTCAACAGCGAGCCCCCTACCTATTATTGGTAAAGGTATGGTTGAACGAACCTTGAAGGCTAGAAATTATCGTCAAATGTTATTTATTGACTTAGCGGTTCCCCGTGATGTTGAAGAAGAGGTTAATCAACTTGATAATGTACACCTCTATACTATTGATGATTTACAAAAAACAGTTGAAAGTAATTTAGAGCAACGAGCCATTGCCGCTAAAGAGGCGCAATACCTTATTCAAGAGCAAGCAGAACATTTTATAAGTTGGCTTAAGGCTAGACATGCGGTTGCTTATGTTAAGCAGTATCGTAGTAATGCTGAAAGTATTAAACGTGAGCTACAAATAAAAGCTTTAAATGCGATCAAACAAGGTGCCAATATTGATGATGTTTTTGCTGAGTTTTCACATCGTTTAACCAATAAATTAATTCATGCACCAACGCAAACATTACTCCATGCTGCGAGACACGATTGCGATGGCTGTTTTAAAGTGCTAAGTAAAGGTTTAGGGTTAAAAGAACATTAGTCAATTTTGGTGTCGCCTAAAGGGGAAATGATAAGTTGGATCAAATAGAATTTTTTGATATTCCAAGTCCTTGTAAGCGTGTTTGTCAAACAGATAAACAAGGTTATTGTATTACCTGTTATCGTTCCAGAGAAGAAAGATTTAAATGGTTAACCTTTAATGATAGGCAAAAACAAGAAATCTTACGCTTGTGCAAACAACGGGCGTTAAGACGACGTTATCTATTATCACAACAGCAACACCAGCATCAGCAATTAAATCCAGTTACATCACAAATTGAGCTCAATTTTTAAGATAAACGTATCTATTTTTAATGCTATCTTGTAATTTTGTTTAACTAGGAGTAGGATTTTTAGCAAGATAAGGCAGGCAATTATTTAACTACCTTTTTAATCTAATTGGAATCTAAAACATGAAAATGTGTATTGCCTGTGGCATGCCAATGACCGCAATTAGTGACTATCCGCTACTTGATATGTCGAAAAGTTATTGTAAGCATTGTGCTCATAAAGACGGCACAATGAAAACATTTGACGAAAAATGGTATGAAGTTGCATTACAATATGCCAATAATCACAATGTAGATAAAGCCGTAGCTAAACAAACAGCTTATATCATTCTTAAAAAATTACCTGCTTGGAAACGTAAGTGGTAGCTTGTTTTTTAGGCAAATGAAATGCCTTACAGCTAATATCTGTTGGCAGATATAGTAAAGCTCAGTATAATGCCAACGTTTACTTGTTTTCACGTTTAGTGCCAGTGTGGCGAAATTGGTAGACGCAGCGGATTCAAAATCCGCCGCCCTTAAAAGCGTGTCGGTTCGAGTCCGACCACTGGCACCAATTTTCTAGAAAGAGCACCAGCTAAAAGCTGGTTTTTTTACGTCTAATGCTGGCTCAAGACAGAATTAGACAATTCTAGCTTGTCAACCCAATTAACCTCTGCTAACTAACCTCACTAATGTGGGTTATGTCGTAGTCATGAAGCTGATCAAAAAACTTCTAAATTATCTTAAGCAGCGATTGTTATTATCCTAAAAGAACAATCGCGTTTTAAAATATGTTTAGATTTGCCTATTAGCATTGATCAAGAATTGATCGGTGATAGCGATCAATAACCAAAAATTGATCGAAATAAACAATATGACATTTTCCCGTAATTCACTAATAATCGATTTAAAAGTAATGATTCCTTTTTTAAAAAATTCTTTTTTTATTCCGTAGTTTGGAAAAACAATTTGTTAATTTAATACTATATTTAATGAAGGTGTATATTGCCTTATAAAAATTAACTGTTAAAAGAAAAAGCACAATATTGCGATTTGATAAGGGATCACGATAGGTAAATAGAAAATGGCACGAAAAAAAGATCCAAATGTTAGTGCAGGACAAAAGTTGTTGAAAATGTATCACATTTTACTATCAGAAAATAAGCCTCATTACCAATCAGATTTGGTGAAAGCTCTTAATTGTTCTCCTCAAACAGTTATTCGGTTAGCGTTTGAAATAGAACAAGCTAATCCAGAATGTTTTCAAACTGGTACAGAAAAAAATCGTCGCTGGTATCGCCTGCAGGCTAGGCATAAAAATACACTTGGGTTAGATTATCAAGAGTTGCAATATCTTAGTATATGTCAAGAGCTATCAAAACCATTTCTTCCAGAAGAAGTGATAAAACGTATTGATAAAATATTACTACAATTTTCTATGCTGTTATTAGAGTCTGATTCAGCCAAATGCTCACCAATGAGCAAATCGATTGTTTTTTTGAGTAAAGGTCAAATTGATTATACAGAAAAACTTGATCTAATTGAAAACATATTAAACTGTATTGAAAAACAATTCTTTTGTCATATTCATTATATCGCTAGTGATAGTAAAGAAGGTAAAAGCTATTATTTTGTACCCCAAAAATTAATTGCAATGAATAATGCGCTATATGTTTATGGTGCAATTACAAATAATATCGCGACAGAATTAGTACACACAATTTGTTTAGCTATTCATCGAATAAAAAAATTAGATCTAATTAAGCAAACTACATCTATTTCAATATCATCGCTCAATATAAACACATTCGGTTTGCCATGGCACGAGCCCCGAACTTTTTCTATTAAATTTACAAAAGATGCAGCTAATTATGTTAAAGAACGAATTTGGTGTCATGGGCAAAAGATTGAACAAATTGATAATGGTGAAATCATTCTTACCGTCACCACTTCGAGTGAACCAGAATTGAAAGCTTGGGTTCGCAGTTTTGGCAAAAAAGCGACGATAATTACAAATTAATTTTTTACAGTAATACAAATAATGAAATACCTTTTAATAAACATAACTTTTAAATGAGGAAATAAAATGCCAATACCTTTTATTATTGCTGGTGCAGCCGCAGTTGCCGCTGCTGTGGGTGGAAAAAAAGCATACGATGGATATCAAACAAAATCAGAGGCCGATGACATTATTGAACGAGCCAAAAGTAGATATGCGGTTAGAGAAAAACAACTAAAAAATGTCTCTGAATCTACAGAAGAAAAATTACAAAATTTAGGTGAATTAGAGCTAAAGATCGGTGAATCTTTTGGCGAATTTAAGACGATATCCCAAGAATTATTAAATAAATTGAATCAAGACAGTGATAAGGATATACAACTATCAATTCCAGAATATAAATTGAAAAAAATTGAACAATTAGCTTTATCTGCTATGGACTTTTTAGGTACGGCTGTTGCATCAGGCGCAGCTGGTGCTGCAGCAAGTTTTGCCGTTTATAGTGGTGTAATGGCTTTTGCTGCAGCATCGACAGGCACTCCAGTTGCTGCTTTATCAGGCGCCGCTGCTTATAACGCAACAATGGCTGCTATTGGTGGTGGTGCGCTTTCTGCTGGTGGTTTGGGAATGGCTGGTGGAGCTATGATTTTAGGTGCGGCAGCAGCAGCTCCAGCTCTGCTTATTGCTGGTTGGGCTTATGCAAGCCATGCTGAAAAAGCATTAGAAAATGCAAAAAAAGCTAGAAAAGAAGTTGATGAAGCAATTAAAAAAATGGATTTAAGTGAAAACTATTTGCAAAGTACAAATGGTTATGTTGAAAAAATCCATTCTTTATTAGACACAATTAATAAAACGTTTAACGTGTATTTTTGTAAATTAAAAAAACTGCATGAAAAAATAGTAATAAATGGTGGTGAAAAGGTAGCAAATGCCTTGTCTGAAAAAAGTCTTAGGATTATTCATAACGGTTATTTATTAGCAGCGCTTATGACAGATATTATTAGTACTCCTCTTTTTGTTCTTAAAGAAGCATCTTCAGATGGCGCTATAGAGATAGAAGTTGATGAAAACGGGTTCAATGTTATCAATCAAGAAGGTTTAGATAGTGTTTTATGTGATAAATATGATGAATATAGCAACTTCAAAAATGAGAATGACGAAACAGATTTTATGATTTTGTAAAATTTAGATTTATGTTGTGGTTGCAGATGAGATTTATAACGATATAGGTTGGGTTTAGCTAAATTATTATGATCTGCTCTGCTCATTATTAATGACAGTAGTAACTTATATTTTATCAATGAAACATTAAATAAGTTTAAAAAACTCTCCCAGTGGGAGAGTTTTTCAACGCTTAAAAAGTGAATTAAAAATGAAAGATAATCAAGTTACTGTTGGAAAAGTAATGGGTAGCTCAAAAACAGCCGGCTGTATAAAAATTTTAATAAATCTTTTTAAAAGAGATTAATGATGAGAGATAAAACAATGACCAAAACAAAAATGGATTGGTGTGAAGCGTTACATAATACCGTTGTCAAATCGTTAGTTACTTCATTTGGTTTAGATTTTTTGTTATTCAAAGACAGGGTTGGTGGTGATGTCGATACTATTCATAATGCACGCAAAAATATTTATGCCACAGATAAAGAAAAACAAAAGTATGAAAACCTTGAGCAGTATGATTCACATGCATATCATTCTCATGAAAATTATATTAAGGCAAATAGGCAAGGAAAAAAAGATCATCAAGCAAATATCTTAAAAGATGCCTATACAGGCGAAATATTTGGTCAAAATGATAAAAAAAACCTAGATCATGTTATTGCTGCAAATGAAATTCACCACGATAAAGGTCGAGTTTTAGCCGGATTATCAGGAACTGATCTTGCTAATGACAGTAGTAATTTATATTTCACCAATGAAACATTAAATAAATCTAAAAAAGCAAGCTCAATGACTGAGTTTGTTGATAAGTTAAAAAATGAACAAGCTCAAACTATACAAGAAATAGCTGAATTAAAACAGAAACCTTTGTTAACTGATCAAGAAAAAAATAGGCTTAAAAAATTAGAAAATAGAGAAAAAGCAAACTTTGACAAAATGCTTGAGATAGATAAAAAGGCTCGGGCCAAATATGAAAGGACTGTCAATATTGCCTATTACACTAGTAGTAAATTTGCTATAAATGTCGCTGGTCAGTCAGTAATATCTGGTTTTAAAATGGGTACTAGGCAGATGCTCGGGCTTATTCTTGCCGAAGCGTGGTTTGAACTACGAGATCAGTTCCCAGCAATTTATGAAAATAATAAAAATAAATTTTCGATTTCAAATTTTCTAGTTGATGTTTGCGATGTTTTTAAAGCTATATGGGATCGTATAAAAATTAAATTTTGTGATTTTTTAAATTCTTTTAAAGATGGCGCTATTAGTGGTGCACTATCCAGTGTGACAACAACTATTACAAATATTTTCTTCACAACCCAAAAAACGCTGGGAAAAATGATTCGTGAAATGTGGGGACATATAACTCAAGCTATTAAATTAATCTTTTTTAACCCAAATTCATTATCTTTAGGTGAATTAGTCAAAGAAACATGCAAAATTATAAGTTCAGGAATTTCTATTATTTGCGGTACATTGATTTATAGTTCATGCGCACAATTATTTTCCTTCCCATTTGGCGCTGAATTATCCGCATTTTGTAGCGCTGTGGCTACTGGTATTTTAACATTAGCATTTAATCATTATCTTGAACAGGGGGATTTATTTAAAAAAATCTGGGCATTTCTCGATAGATTTAAAGATAACTATCAAAAAACATTATGTTTTTTTAGAGAGGCAAATGCAGAATTAGATGCTTACTTAAAAAAATTTGCAGAGCTAGAGTTCAATTTAAATACACAACAATTGGAGACATTTACATTACATCTCACCGCGACTAATAATGAGCTAGAACGAAGTTTCATTCTAAAAGAAGAAATAGAACGAAGAAAAATTGAATTGCCTTTTGAGGCAGCAAATATGGCATCAGTAGTTTCATGGTTGGAATCATTATGAATGCGGCACCATTTCCTTGTTATCAATGTGGGACATGTTGTTGCAATGTTAATCGGGCGCAAGAAACCCAACATCTTGATAATGGTAATGGGACTTGTTTCTATTACGACCATCAAACCAAATTATGTACTATT
This sequence comes from Gilliamella sp. Nev3-1, assembly GCF_001690435.1. NCBI lineage: Bacteria > Pseudomonadati > Pseudomonadota > Gammaproteobacteria > Orbales > Orbaceae > Gilliamella > Gilliamella sp. Nev3-1. The sequence goes on from NZ_LZHN01000057.1 coordinate 19,026, forward strand.
TACGAAGACAGACCAGAAATTTGCCGTGTAGATAAACAATACCAACTCAATTATAAAGATAAATATAGTTGGGTAGAGTTTGTCGAAATGAATATGATTGCGTGCAAAGTATTAAATTCAAAGGGGTAGCTAAACTAATTTATAGTTAAATGAAGCGAGAAAATATTTTCAAATTCCGTATGAAGGAATTTGTTATTGATATAGTGTTTATCATTATAAATAAGTGAGGAAAATATTAATGGCTGTTTATAGGGAAGATTCGGATTTAACGTTTTTAAAAAAATGCAGTAATGAGGATTTAGAATTATTAGTTTCTATATTAACAATTGATCCTAATGATAACACCTCTCGGTTTACTGAAACATTAACAAGCGATACAAGCTATAAACGCTATTACCCTAATCATCAATTATATTGGAAATCTATTGCAGCCGAGCTTCAAACATTTGGTGCCAATTCTGGAATGACCCTATTAAGGCAAGGGAAAGGGGTATGCTATCGTGAAATATTAATTGATGTATGTGATAAAACTAAAATCAATTTAAATGAGCCACCGTCGTTTTTTATTGAAAAAATTGAAAATGTTTTATTAAATTCACTTCTCAAGCAATCATTAGAAAATATGGAACAGCATGAGCTTAAAAAACTAGCAGCTGAACTAGGCCATATCAATCTTCACCTTCCACCAGCTGTGCTAATGCTAAGTATTCAAAAATCAATAATGTCTAACCCATTAATATGGAATAGCTTGATTTTTAGCATGTTAGGAAACTTAGGCTTTAAAATAGGAAATATAATGGCAACGATGTTTACAATTATTCCTAGGCTTCATCCAATATTGGCGGCATTAACAGGACCTATTGGTTTAGCAATAAGTAATTTATGGTTACTGTCTGATATTGCTGGCCCTGCTTATCGTGTAACAATTCCCGCTTGTTTATATGTAGCGGTATTAAGAAAAAAACATAACGACTCCAACATAATTGATCAACTATTAAGAAATGGTGGAAATATTAAAAAGTTTATGGGAAAAAGCTTTTAATAAACCTTTTTATGTTTTTTTAAACAGAAATAGTTATTTACCAATAAAACGAAATAATAAGGAGCTAAATATGCCAATTTTTAAATTAATTAGTGTAGGAACTGGACTTTTATTAACCACAGTAGCCATATATAAAGCACAAGATAAAATTGCAGAAGAATGTGAAAAAGATGAAGATCTTAAATCTATCAAAACAGAAAGTAGGGTATTAGCAGGTTTTATAACATCTATCGTTATAGGTGGAGGCATCAACAAGGTCATCAATCGTACTTTTAATTAATTATTATAGGATAAAAATACTATGAAGAAGTTTATTTATTCAATTTTATTATTTACTTTTTTATGCAATACGTCTAGTGCAACTACAAGTAAATATTCATTTTAAAAAAATATCGTTGAAGATAGTAATGGGCGATTTATTGAATATAAAACACAACTTAATGATCAATTCAGTTTTTCACTTTTTGTTGATACAAAAAATGAAACTGTAATACCTATCATCATCTCTAATAATTTAAAAAGATATCAAGCAGTAAATGTGGAATTGTGTGAAGAGGAAACGGATAATTGCGGGCGAGCCCCAATATATGGTGATTTTTTAAATGAGTTTGTTGATAAAATTAATACATAAATAGTATGTATGGAGTATAGAGTTTATTGATAAAGATCAATTAATTTCAACTGGCACAATGCCCATACCCCAACTAGGAGATTTATCTAGTTATGCTGATATTGATGAAACGGATTTTGATGGATTTCTCCCATCTATTATTTGGCAACCAGATGTTAAGGCATATAAATAAAATATTACACTGCTAGTGAGTTTGCCGGCAAGAAGCATTACCCGTTACTTAGATAAGCTAGCCGAACATCATGGGGTTTCATTAAAAATACGGGCCGATAATGGGGCAGAATTTACAGGAAAAACTTTTATAAACTAGGCTAAATCACATGATATAGTCATTGATTATATAGAGTCAGGTAGCCTTTATCAAAATGGCTATATTGAACGATTTAATCGTACCTATCGCACTGAAGTGCTCGATTTATATCTATTTAATAATCTAGAACAAGTAAGAAAGGTAACCGAAGAATGGCTAACCATTTATAACACCGAAAGACCGCATGAGGCATTAAATAACATGACACCGATTGAGTATAAAACACTAAAACAAGCAGCATGATTTTCTACATGAGTTGTGTACTATGTTTAGGGTATTTATGCAATTTTTGCTGTAAATACAATCATATAGCCCGCTTTTTGTTTCTTTTTTTACTTGATTTTATGCTTGAAGTAATTCATCGTCTGATAATGTCGCCATGTTCATCTGTGTCACCTTTTGGAGTTAGTTTCTTTTTTAAATCCAGCTCTTCACATAGTGCGAAAGCATCAATAATTGGTTGCAATTGTTGCAACCTTTTTTTAGATCACCCATTTCTCTATCGGTCAAATTGTCGTAATTCATATCCCACGTGTGGGTAAATTGACTATCTACGTTATAAATCGTTGTTGTGCACTGTTCGATGCTCTAATCAATAAGTAACAACCGTTTTGATTTAGTTTTAAATTGTTAAACGTTGATCTGGCTAAACTGCGCTTACTGCTTAATATTTGGTGAAACTTACGCAATAGACTGAGTGGATTAATTGCTTGAGTGCTTTGTGTTACATTCATCTTCATCACCTATTAATGGTTGATGCAACTTAATTATTTTACTGTTCGACTTCTTAACCCAGACCCTCGGGGGGGGTTGATTGATTTGAATATAAATTATTTTCGAAACGCCGGCGTATTTCGAACTTAAATAGACTGCGTAGCTCATTATTCCACTCCTTTAATGTCATTTGTTAGATTGCCGTTAAAACCACGGCAACCCTCAATAGTGAGAGCGACCATATTACTCAAAAACGTTTCTCTGCTTGTTTTACCCACTTTACTGTTTTTTTTGCGGATCGGGAACTCGTCTCTTTGAATTTTGTTTTTAACTGACGCTATAGGTATACCCGTCAGTTCAGCAAATTTTTGTGTAGTAACAAAAGGGACTTGTGGTGCTATTGCAATTTTTGGAATTATGGTTAATAATCCTATATTTAAACTTATTGATGTTTATTGGTGCTTGCTTTACGTCCGATTTGTTATGTTTTTTGGATTGCCATAGCACATTGTTGTGTTTCAATAACAATTTGTTAATATTTTTGAGGTTATAAATGGAATATGATTCAAATATTCGAAATATTATTGAACGCATCATGATTGCTTATGAAAAAACAATAAAAGGAATTGCAGATCTAATGAATGCCTCAGCGAGCGTAATAGGGAACAGGATCCACAGGAGTGCGTTTCCACATGATCTTGTCTTGAGTTGTATTGTGGATACAGGAATAAATCCGCAATGGCTTTGTACGGGCGAGAGCGCTCCGACATTGACCGCATCAAATAGAAAAAATCAATTGGTGTTACAAATGAAGCATTAGAAAAATTAGAACGTATTGCAACACGAAAAAGCCGTGGTGCTATTATTGATAAAGAATCTAATGTATTAAAGACTAAATTGATTTGATAGGAAATAAATAATGTCTACAAAAAAATCTAAGATCACAGTGAAAAAGGTTTTTATTTTTAGTTTAATAATTTTTGCCACCTATATCATTACTTTTCCTAAAGACGATTCACCACCTAATTCAATTATGGTTACTTTAGGTGGTGTTTCTCTTTGTTCACTTGCTATTTGTGGTTTAATTTTGTTAGGCCGAGCAATCTTCGGACAAGGCAACAGAAATGGACGAATTGAAAAATGTAGGGCTTGTTGTTGTACTAAAAAAGCTTCAGTTCAAACTGCTTCACATAACTATTCAAACTATACCGATAATAATGAATACGAACAGAAAGAACAAGATTTTGAAAAATTTAAAAATAGCTTAACCACAATTTGGAGTTCAGGCTTATTTTCAATTTCATTTGAATATTCCGATGGCAAAAGAGAGTTATTATTAGATAAAGTGCAAATAAACTCATATAACGAAGTTTATTTTTCTGGTTACTGTTTTGACAGCAACGATGAACGTACATTTAAAACAGACTGCTTGGAATCTTATATTGAATATGCAGAAAAAGCATACAGCCCACGCCGCTTTTTAACCGAAGCCCTTGGGTTGGATTTGGAGTATGTTAAAGAGTTGAGAGTTTAATTAAAAACTAGCTTTATTCTAATAGCTGGAAAACTTGAAAGAAAAGGGGGCGATTACTGATGATGAGTATCAGCTATTGCAAGGTAGTATATTAAAGAAAAACTAAATTTAATTATCGAAAAAGGAAAAAATTTTAGCTAGGCTAAAAAGCTATGTTTCAAAACATAGCTTTTTTTATATATTCAATATATATTGAAAAAACGGGCTTAAGCCCGTTTGGAAAATGGATAAGTAGTTGTAAAACTATTCTACGGAATGATACTTATTTTTTGCCCACCTTTTGATACGGCTTGAATATCACGATCATACATTGCTTCACCAAATGCAGGTGGAATGCTATAGATTCCTACATTAGTTGCTTTTATTTGATAAGTGAATTCTTGTATTTTATTATTATAAGTTGAACCATAAATAATAACACGATCTTCACGTACATCTGTATATTCAGGATACCAAGTGTGTTTTCCTGTTTTTATACTAATTGGTGAAACCCAGCCATAATTTTCATCATAATCATCTTCTTCATAGTCATCATATTCTTCATTATCTTGAATATATTCGTCATAATCTTTTTCCTGAGAATTTATTGGTTGTTGTACTACTTCAAAACCACCTGGTAGTAAATCAACGATGGCAATATTAGTTGCACCTTCATCTGCTAGTGCTCGGATTCTAACTGTTACGTTAATTTTATCGCCAAGTTTGACTTGTTCAAGAGGTTTGCCATCAAGATCAGTAAATTCACGATATACTTCAAGCCCCCGTTTAATTGGCTCTTTAGGGATATCTTTGTCATAACCTTGTTCAAACAACATATACCAAACAGGTAAGCTTGATTTATTAGTTAGGCTTAATTGTGCATCTTGATCATTAAACTTACCTTTAGCTAAAATTCCACTTAAATTTGCAATAATTCTTTGTTTTTCTCCATCTTTTGATATTGCATTAATTTCAAGAGTATCTTTAGATAAATTTGATTGTTCAATGCTCTGCGAATAACTACTTAAAGCCAATATTGTCATTGCAGCTGATTGAGTAGTATATTTTTGTTTATTCAGCATGATAACCATATTTTCTAATGCTTGTGCAGGAATATCTTTTGCTTTTTCAGGGAAATGTTTGCTAATTAAATAGATTTTTCCTGCATTAACGACTAATGGATCATAATAGTTGTTTAGCCACCAAGCACGATCATATGCAGCTTCTAATTGTTGCCAAATAGGTTTGATTAATTTATTTGCTTCTTTATCCATCTTTAACATTTTATAAGATGAAGCTAAATACATTGCTGTTATACCTTTTTTCCATGAATCATCTTTTCGATTAAGATTGCTAATGGTAGAGGCTAAATAGCTTGTTGTAACTTGATTTTGCCTTGTTAATAAGTAGATGGCATAAGCACGGACTCTTAAACCATAAGTACTAGTATCACTAGATTCAGCAATTGTTTGCAAATATTTATTAGCATTATCAAGCATTTTTGGGGGAACTTGATAGCCCATTTCTTTTGCTTCAAGCATAAAGTTTACTGCATATAATGTAATAAATGGATCAACATTATAAGTTGAGTACCATAAACCAATTGCACCTTCACTATTTTGGCGAGATTGCAGCACTTGGAATAATTCTGATAATGGAGCTATTCCTTCTTTTGAAGCCAGATCAAAATCACGATATTTACTCGCTATTAAAACAGGAATTGCACGGCTTACAATCTGTTCAGAACAGTAGTGTGGGTAATCCTGCAAATAGGTACTTAGGCCTTTACTTAGTATAAATGGTGAATAAGATGCAGCAGCTTCACGTTTACTTAAGTTACTATACATGTTTCTAAAATCAGTAAACGTTTGTTTATGATCTGCCATTCTTCCCATTTTGGTAATTAATCTGTATTCAGTTAATGGTCTTATTGAAAGGCTAATATCACGAGTAATTGTTATATCATTATAGTTGGCGGAAAAGTGAAGATCGCCATTACCAAGTTTATCTGTTGCTTTAAAGTTAAATTTTAAAACCCCATCTCTGCCACTAGCCAATTCAATGGTTTTTTTATTATCACTCGTGATTAATAGGTTAGGAGTGGTTGAAACTTTAACATTAATAGGAATTGTTTTATCACCAATATTTTCAATAAGATTAGTTACGTTTAGGGAAACTTCAAACTCATCATTTGGTGCAGCAAAATATGGAGCGTTAGGTTGCAAAACAATATCATTATGTACTGTTGTTGACATTTGAGTATGTCCCATTGTTTTGTCACCAACCGATACTGCCATGATACGAATTTTTCCATTAAAATAATCAGGCACTTTATATTCAACGGTTTTATCTCCATCGACATCGATAATACCTGACCAATAAGCTATTGGTTCATCTATTTTCCGTTTAAATGGATTTAAATGATTTGATAAGACATCATCATTATCACCATCACCACCGGGTGCTGAAACTGTTATTAAATGTCGAAATTCTGGCAATATAAGATCTAGAATTTGCGAAGTTCTTACAGATAGTGCTTTTTTGCGTAAGAAGCTATTTAATGGATCTTTCAGTTTATAATTTGAAACTTGCAAAATCCCTTCGTCTACGGCAAATACAACTGCTTTTTGTGGCGTATTTGTGTGTATTGTAATTGATAGTGTATCTCCTGGTTTTATTAGTGATGGTGCTTGTAATACGATTTTATCGTTAAATTGATCATTTGAAATTTTGAAAGGTATAACACCGTAACTAAGTGGACTCATAAAAATTTCATCTGAATTTGGATCACGAATAAATTGGACATTAATATAACCATTACCACCAATGTCTTTTGGTAGGGTTATTTTTTGTATTGAGCTTGTTGTATCTGTGTGGAACCACTTCCAAGCATACACTTTGTCACGCTCAATAGTAATAATACCGCTACCTACATAAGGAGCTGTGATTGAGACTTCTATTTCATCACCTGGATTATATTGTGTGTCTTTAATTTTTAATGAAAGCTCCGCATTACGGTCTAAATTACGAGTAACATTCGCTTTACCTACAATAGAATATTTACCTTGGTAAAGTAATTCGTCATTATTATTTTTGATTTGAATAATATAATTACCAGGATTTTTACTATCTAATTTATATCTAGTTTTATCCTGATTAATCTTAAATGGTTGTTCAGATAGAACCGATTCTTTACGGCGTGATTCATATTTATAAACTCCTGAAGATTGTCTAACTAATACCGATAGATATTTTTCTTCAATTAAAATGAGTTTTAGATCAGATAACTCTATTTTTTCTAAAGTCGGATTTATCGCTATAAAATCAATATGACGGACTGAATCTCTGTTAATATATCTTAAATTGCCATCCGCTTTTGCACCGACTAAATAATCATTTGGTGATATAAAGGTGCTTGCAGTTGTCGCAACGCTTCGTCCACTATCAGGCTCAAAAACATCGGTTAACATTCTTAGCGTGTAGTTTCCTTCAAAGCTTTGTATATTGTCATTGAGATTGAGTTTTACTATACCGTTTTCATCTGTTGTTTTTTCATCTAATTCAACTTTAAAACTATTTCTTTCACCAGAAATATTTTGGTAGAAATAGTAATCTTCATATTTTTTGAAATAAGGTGTTGATGGTTCAAGAATTAATGTATTTGTGACTCGACGATTAGTTGCATCAGTACCGATTAGGTTTTTGGCTTTAATCTCAGCTTGGATATTTTCAGGTTTTAACCAACCATCTTTTATTTCTGGCAATAATTTAAGAGAAACAGCAGTTTTATCTGGTTCAAATTCACGAACTACAACCGAACTTGAGCCTAATAGGATTCGCGATTCATCATCATCATTTTTTAAATATAAATTAATATACCAATCACCAGTAGGGGATTCATAGTTAGTTTTATAGCTAAGTTCATTAAATCCTGATTTGTCCAGTACAATTGGTTTTTTTAGTACTAAATTGGATTTCGGATCGTAAATTTCCGCTTCTACAGAAACTCCTGCCAATGAATTAGTCCATTTTTGTGCTCTTACGATAGTACCGATATGAAATGTGTCACCAGGGCGATAAACTCCTCGATCTGAAAAGATATGAGCTCGTAATTCTCCTCCTTCGATAGTTTCACGAATACCGCCGATATCAAAACGAGATAGATTTAAATTCCTTTCATAACTTTTAATTGGTAAAAATGATAGGTCACGGCCTTTTTCAACAACGTATAAAAGTGGTTTGATGCCTTGATAATATTCAGACAATGGAGCAAAACGGACATGTCCATCGCTATCAGTCATTTTAGACGTAATTGTGACCCCATTCATTCCAAGTACAGAAACTTTCGCACCATTAATTGGTTTGCCAGAGCTTATTGATTGAATAAAGAGATCATTGGATTGATCGAGCGACTTTTTGGCTATAATACCTAAATCGGTAACAACAATAAAGCGAGAAGCTATAAACTTATATTTAGCGTCTTTTTTGTCTTTTCCATAAAGTCTTAATAAGAAAACACCACGATTTTTATTGCCATTTGTATTGGCTGTTAAGTAACGAGTTAAGTCGACATTTGTGTATTTAATTTCTTCTGGAGCACCTTTAAAATTTTCAGTCACTGTGTATTTTTCCACAAAATGATCATTATTAAGCTCTCCAAAATCCATATCTGTAAATTCATAGTTTGTATTAAATGCCACCAAATGTTGAAGTTGCGATGGTATAACGCGATCTATTTCTAGCTTCATATTTTCTACGTTGCGCGAAACGATAGGTAGTTTCTTCTCACCTGATAGGGATAACAGCGATCCTTTTGCCGCAAAATCAAGATAGGTTGGGTAGTTAGGCACGGTTAATACTTGGTGATACTGTTCTTTTAGAAAGTAACCATCTTGAGACGATAAAGGTTGATTAACTTCAATATATAACTCAGAATTTTGTTCTGTTTTAAATTCAAAACTAATTTGGTTTTGATAAGTAAGTTCAGTATCAATTGGCTTTATTGATAAAGGTATGGCTTTTTTGAGTATTTCTGGCGTTACATTGAATTTTGTTTCATAACGGTAAGAATTGTCGTTGTAATATCGTTCCTTATATGAGCGACCTTGATTTTCAGGTAATTTCCAGACTTTAATAGCTTTCGATACATCCTCTGATTTAACCGCATGGCTTAATGATAAAATTAATACTTGTTGTATTTTTTCATTACTTTTTTCAACTAGGGTAAGCTCTGTTTTGGTAACGCTTAAATGATATTTATCGGGTATATTTATTGTACTTGTTATATCAGAATCTATTGGTCTTCCTTTTAACGTTGAAGTAACACCTTTATTAATTGTTATTTTCAAATAACCGGCTTTATCAAGCAAAGGAATAGGTGCGCTTTTTACATAGGCAATTTTGTCATTATTTCCATAGGTAACGGTAAAATTGATGTTTTTTAAGAAGTTATTATTTTCATAAAGCGATAAAATGATGTTTTTCTCAAAACTTTCTCTATCAACAGAATGGCTAAATTCGATTGTATTAATAACATTTCTAGTATTAAGTTGTGTTGGATCTGAATAAAGTTCACCATGATTTCTGAAATTATAATTAAAACCAGGTGAAAAAAAAGTTTTATGGCTTTCTTTAAGCTTACTATTTTCAGTTAATAATTTTTCCTGATCTAGTTCAATAGTATATTCAGTGTCAAGTGGCCATGTTGTATTTTGGGGCGTAAAAATTAGGGTTGAATCGTTCTGCCATTTCCATCGCCCCTCAATATTTGGTGAAATGGAAATACCTTCAGTTATTTCTGCTTTATTAAGTGATTCTAGCGGAACAGGAGAACGAAGTGAGTCAGTAATAAATTTAATCGATAAACTGTCTTGATTTGTAGTCGGAGCACTCAATTTAGGATAATAGGTACTAACAACAATAGAAGCTGGCTCAATTGGTTTAGGACGGTTTAAATACCAATGATAAGTATAATTACCAGAAAAATAAGCAATGAACCCAAAAATAATACTTGCACCAATTAAGGTTTTTATTTTATTTAATGCTGAACCAATTCTATTATAAAATGCTTTTGCATTAGGTAACCAGCTGGGTGTTGACCATTTTATATCGCCAATAATTGGGCTAAATAACCAAAAAATACCTTTTATTAAAACCAATAAAAAAATGATAAAATAGCTAATTATTTCCTCAATTTTTTGCAAAATATAAAAAGGTAGCTGCAAGATTAGTTTAAGCAATCCCATTGTTTATTCCCTATTTTTAATATGTAATTTTTGAAATTAATTTATTATGTTTAAACATTTATTTTTCTGAAAACTTTTATAAATTTTCTGACAGTTTATTTTTTATAATGAGCGATAATTTCCAGAAAATCTTTATATAGTATAATTATATGAATGAAAAATCTACTTGTAATATACCTAATTGTTTGAGTTAAATATAAATATTCAGCGCACATTAGCTAACTTTTTATTTTTACAAACCATTTAAGCTGAAATTTTAAGCCAATTTAAATGAATAAGTGATAAGAGGAATTTTAATAGAACAATAATTGAGTGAGATGATTATAGACATTAGATATGATCGTAAGTACGTCATACATTTAAAATATGATAATCTTATCTTAGGTAATAAGATTACATATTGCTATCATAAAGCTGGTCGGTAGCCAACCAACTTTCTTTTAATTTAATAATATGTTAGAGAATTTTACAAAGTGTTTTGCATTGGATAACTGTATATTCTTCATCAAAATGTAATAAGCTAGCCACTCTTGTTTTAGGTTATTTTTACACATTTAACTGTAATGTTATATTACAGCTGTGGCTACCTTTATACTGATTTATCTTATTTTTTAGCGATAAAAACAGCCCGCATTGGCGCAGGGTATCCTTCAATGGTTTTGGTTGGATCACCAGGAGCTAAAAAATCAGCAAGCGAATCCGATTCCATCCATTCAGTTTTGCGTTGTTCATCTAAGCTAGTTTGTGAAATGTCGATCACTTTTATATCCGAAAAACCACATTTATTAAGCCAATTAATCATGGTTGGAACCGATGGAATAAAGTAGACATTACGCATTTGTGCATAGCGATCACCTGGCATTAATGCTTGATGTTGATCCCCATCAATAATTAAAGTTTCCAGAATTAATTGGCCTCCTTCAACTAGCTGATCTTTTAATTGGAATAAATGATCAAGTGGAGACCTACGATGGTATAAAACTCCCATTGAAAATACCGTATCAAAAGCATTAAGTTTAGGGAGTTGCTCAATGCCTAAAGGCAATAAATGCGCTCTTTGATCGTTGCCAAGAAGTTTACGAATAGCTTCAAATTGGCATAGATAAAGCGCCATTGGATCAATTCCAACAGCCAGTTTTGCGCCTGCACCAATCATTCGCCATAAATGATAACCACTATTGCAACCTACATCTAAGACAATTTTTCCTTTTAGGCTATCGATATGATTAATTAGGCGCTCCCATTTCCAATCAGAACGCCATTCAGTATCAATATCGATACCATATAAGTGAAAAGGGCCTTTACGCCATGGCATCATGGTTTTCAGTAGTTGGGTAATTCGTTGTTGCTCGCCTGAAGATATAGGATATTCACTATTGACAGTTACACTATGCAGTAAATCAATTTGAAAAGGGGCCTTAGATGGTAAGTGTTTAATACTATTTAGCCATTGATTGAAGCGGTTATCGCTATTTTGTCTTTGCCAATTTGCGAGCTGAGCTGGCAACACTTCTAGCCAGTGGCTAAGTTTATTTTTTGCAATAATTTGGTAAAAATCACCAAAATCAATCATTTTTTCATCCTTATCAGTTGCGCTGAAATTAATTGGCTATTTTATGGCAATAATAGATCCAAAATTAAAACATTGAAACCATGTATCAATATGTCTAAAACCTGCTTCAGATAGTCGCTGTTTATGCTTTTGGATTGTATCTGTTAGCATGACGTTTTCTAACATATTACGTTTTTGACTGATTTCAAGTTCACTATAGCCATTAGCACGTTTAAAATCATGATGCATATTAAATAACAATTCATCGACTGTTGTATCGCTAAAGCTAAATTTTTCCGAGAGCACTAAAATACCATTAGGTTTCAGTGCGTTATAGATATTATTCAAAACACGTTGGCGTTTTTTTGGGGTTAAAAACTGTAAAGTGAAATTGAGCACCACCATTGATGCATTTTGCATATTGATGTTGCAAATATCATCACATATTATATCCACAGGTGTATTGGATTTATAAGACTCAATATGCCTTTTACAGCGTTCAACCATAGGTTGGGAGTTATCGACTGCGATAATCTGGCAATTTTCTTGAGTAATATGACGACGAATAGATAATGTAGCAGCGCCTAATGAGCAACCCAAATCATAAATTGTTGAATTGGGTTGTACAAATCGTTCAGCTAACATACCGATCATTGATATTATATTAGAATAACCAGGAACAGAACGTTGCACCATATCAGGAAAAACTTCTGCAACTTTATCATCAAACGTCCAATCGCCTAGTTTATCAATCGGTGTTGAGAACAATTGGTCTTTTTTAATATTCATAAAACTAATTGGTACTATAGAAATTAATTTTGTTATTATAGCATTTTTTTATATTCAACTGCTCGGATAATTATGGGGTTTGTCAATTTTATTACTATTTTTATAGTATTTGTGGTTAGTGTTTTAGCAACTATCTATCTGGGAAAACGATGGCTGTTTTGGTTTGATTTTTATATCACAGGTTGTTGTCGGTTTATTTATTGGATTGTTGTTTTTATAGCGGGACTATCGCTCATTTTTTTAAAAATAGTGAATAGTATTTCAACTTATTGGTTACCTTTGTTTTGTAATATTATTACTGGCTTAATAATTTGTTGCTTTTTTGTATTGCTTATTTTTGATACTGTACGTTGGCTAAGTAAAAAACAAGTAAAACCTAATCTATGGCTTAAAATTGCATATATCGTTATAGTAGTATTATTATTTTGCTTTGGTCACGAAATGGCAATTAACCCCAAGATTGTTTATTATCAGGTTAAGATAAATAAACCAGCTAATACCGAACATTTACGTATTGTACAGCTTTCTGATATTCATATTAATGAGTTAACTACACACCAATTTATTCAACAAATGGTTGATGATGTCAATAAGCTTAATGCTGATTTTATTGTTATTACTGGAGATACATTGGATAAACGCTTAAAACCTTTTATCCAAAATGATTTTGATCTGCAATTTCGACAATTAAAAGCTAAATATGGTACTTATGTCATATTCGGTAATCATGAGTATTTAGCGACAAATGAAGTAAATAACCGAGAAGAAGATATTATTGACGCTTTTAGGCAAGCTGGTATGAAAGTCTTAAAGGATGATATTATTTCTTTTGATGATTTAGGTATCACGATAGTTGGCCGAGACGATTTTTCTTCATTTCTCTATGATGTGAAACGGGCATCATTGTCCGATTTGATTATGTTTACTGATACCAATACACCAATTATTTTACTCGATCATCAACCCAAAGATCTTAATGAACCAGCAGAATTAGGTGTTGATTTGATGATTTCTGGACATACCCATGCAGGACAAATATTTCCGATCAATCTCATTGAAAAATTAATGTATAAAAATACCTATGGTTTGTACCAAAATCAAGATCATCATTTTACTAGTATTGTCAGTAGTGGGTATGGGTTTTGGGGGCCACCAATTCGCCTAATGACACGTTCTGAGATTGTAGTAATTGATGTAGAATTTGATAAAAGCATACACAAAGAATAAACATATTTTAATAGGAGTTTGATTTTGCCTTATCAACTTATTGTAACTAATGATCAGTTAGCTGATTATTGTTCAAAAATTGAAAATAGCTCAGCAATTGCTTTAGATACTGAATTTGTTCGGACTCGAACTTTTTATCCTCACTTAGGACTATTACAAGTGTTTGATGGCAAATATGCTGCGTTAATTGATCCTATTAATATTACTGATTGGCAACCTTTTTTAGTGATGTTAAATGATCCTAAAATTGAAAAATATTTTCATTCGTGCAGTGAGGATATCGAAGTCTTTCTTCATCATTTTGGTATTGTGCCAGCTCCAATTATCGATAGCCAAATATTAGCTTCTTTTTTAGATAATCCTTTAAGTAGTGGTTATGCTAGCTTGATAAAAAAATATTTAGAAGTTGAGCTTGATAAGAGTGAAACCCGAACAGATTGGTTAAAACGGCCCTTAACTGAAAAGCAGTGTAACTATGCTATTAACGATGTATTATACCTTTTTCCATTAATCAACATCTTAAAGGAAAAATTAACTACTAATCATTATTTACAAGCAGCTTATCAAGAGTGTCAAATGGCAGTAGATCGGAAATGTGAAATTATAGATCCAAACGATGCTTATTTAAACATTAAAAATAGTTGGCAACTGAAAGGTAAAAGTTTAGGGCAATTGTATAAATTAGCGAGTTGGCGATACAAACTGGCCAAAGAGCAAGATATTGCTTTAAATTTTGTGATTCGTGAAGAAGTATTATGGAAAATAGCTCGTTACTTGCCCACTTCATTAGCTGAACTTGACAAGCTAGGTGTAAAGGGGAAGGAAATTCGGTTATATGGGCAAGCAATTTTAGATATTTTAGCGGCCCCTACACCCGAAATTTCAACTATCTGTCGAGTGAATAGTTACCCCGATTATAAAAAAATTACCGAAGAACTAAAACAAGCAGCACAGACTATTTCTTTAAAAACAAAGCTTAATGAGGATTTATTGCTTTCTCGGCGTTTAATTAATCAGTATGTAAAATGGAAAGTAGACAAAAAGGGCAATGAGCCTGAATTATTAACAGGCTGGCGTAAATCTCTATTTAAACAATATTGCTCTTAATTATTGGTTGTGTGTAAGCTTAATTTGAGCTTTAAATATTTCTTAATCCAATAATAGGTAAAGCGAGTTTACGATAAATAGCCAATAATCGAATAATAAGCGTGATAATAATACCAATCAATGTTGAATATTCCAATGGGAGTTTTAGTGCATTATAGGTGATAACATGAGCTATACCGCCAATTAAGCAAGCCGTAGCATAGATGTCGGTTTTAAATACCATTGGAATATCTCGATAGCACATCTCTAAGAATACCGCCACCAACACCCGTCATTACTCCATACACACAGCTCTAAGCTGTTTACATTAGAGTCAATGGCTTTATTCACATCGATGCCTACAAATACCGCAAGCCCGATAGCATCTAATACAGAAAATAACCATTTAGGTATCGTGATTGAAGGTGAATAACGTAATAAAAGCATTGTCACTAACGAGGTAACGATAGCAACATACAAATCAGTCGAATCAGAGATCCAAAAGATTGGTCCATGATTTAAAACTATATCGCGAATGGTGCCACCACCAATGGCGGTGATGACAGCTAAAACTAAAGCGCCAATGGGGTCCATCTCTTTTTTGGCTGCTAATAATACGCCAGAAATAGCAAATACAATAGTCCCTAATATGTCAAACCAGAAAAGATAATTCACGCAAGCTCACTTAGCATTGCTTCAACTATCAACGACGATTGTTTTGCGGCTAATTTTAAAAAGGCTTGAAAATCAACAGCAGATTCACTATCTCCATTATCTGAAATAGCTCGAACAACGACAAATGGTACTTTAAATAACCAACAAACATGCCCAATGGCAGCTGCTTCCATTTCAACAGCAATGGCATGAGGGAAAGTTTGTTTTATTCTTGCCAAATTGCTTTTACCATTGATAAATGCATCGCCACTACCAATAGAGCCTTCAATTGCATTAACGCTGTGTTTTTCGATACAATTTTTAGCTAATGATTGGTATTTAGGCTCTGCGGCAAATGCCACAGGGCAACCAGACATTTGCCCTGGTTTGTAGCCAAAAGCGGTTAAATCAACATCATGGTAAAAAACATCTTTTGAAACAATAATATCACCAATATTGAGGCTAGAAGATAGCCCGCCAGCCGACCCTGTATTGATAACGGCATCAACTTTATAATTGTTTAATAATAATGTTGTTCCTGATGCTG
This sequence comes from Gilliamella sp. Nev3-1, assembly GCF_001690435.1. Lineage (NCBI taxonomy): Bacteria > Pseudomonadati > Pseudomonadota > Gammaproteobacteria > Orbales > Orbaceae > Gilliamella > Gilliamella sp. Nev3-1. The sequence goes on from NZ_LZHN01000057.1 coordinate 35,336, forward strand.
CAGCGACTTTACCAATACCTGATTGCAGTAACACAATGTCACAGCCCGCAATTTGCCCACAGTGAAAATCACAACCTAAATAGTGCTCAACATGATAATTGGTGATTTTACTTTTTAAAATGGCGACTTCTTCTTCCATGGCTGCAATAATGGCGATTTTCATACGATCCTCTGGGCTTTTGGGTAACTTTAATTTAGATGTGCTATCATAATTTGAGAAGATAAATTTGACAATATATGAATCAATCGGAGCTGAAATTGCGAACAATTTTTATCACAGGGTGCTCAAGTGGAATAGGGCTTATTTCGGCAATTGCATTAAAAAAACGCGGTTATCGTGTTATAGCGTCGTGTCGAAAATTATCAGATCAGCAAAAACTTATCGAGCAAGGGTTTGAAACAGTGTTGCTTGATCTTGATAATCCAGAATCAGTTAAACAAGCTGCCCAAACGGTTATAGCCTTAACAGAAGGTAAATTATATGCGTTATTTAATAATGCCGGTTTTGGTGTTTATGGACGATTAAACACGATCAGCCGTGAACAATTAGAATCTCAATTCTCTACGAATTTTTTTGGTGTACATCAGTTGACGCAATTATTACTTCCTGCCATGCTGGCACAAAATGAAGGGCGTATTATTCAAACAAGTTCTATTGTTGGAATAGTTGCAACGCCTGGGCGAGGGGCTTATTCAGCGAGTAAATATGCATTAGAAGCGTGGTCTGATGTATTAAGGCTGGAATTGGCTAAGACCAATATCAAGGTTTGTTTAATTGAGCCAGGACCATTAAAAACTTACTTTTCGAATAATGTTAATCAGGTTGAAAAGGAAAAAATTGTAAAAAATCCGCCTATAGCTAAACGGTTCACTTTACCGCCTGAAGCCATTTTACCTTATTTATATCATGCGTTAGAGCACGCTAAGCCAAAAATCCGTTACAGGGTAACAAAAATAACTAAGATAGCAGCTATTGCTAAACGTTTGCTTCCTGATAGATTAATGGATAAAATTCTAAACAACAAGTAATAACCGATCATATCCCTAGGACATAATATGCAAAATCAATTTATTTTTGATGTTAATGAGCAAAATATTCAAGAGGTGATTGAACGATCATCTCAATCTCCCGTGTTGTTTTATTTTTGGTCAGCAAGAAGTCCAAATTATGAGGCGATGACTCAAATATTAACTAAATTAGCTAATCAACATCATGGGCAATTTATTTTAGCGAGTGTTAACTGTGATGAGCAACAAATGCTCGCAGCTCAATTTGGATTACGAGCGATCCCAACCGTTTACTTATTTCAAAATGGGCAACCTGTTGATGGATTTCAGGGGCCACAACCTGAGGAAGCAATTAATGATTTTCTAAAAAAAGTGCTGCCGAATGAGGATGAACTTAAGTTAGTTGAAGCACAAAATTTATTTAATGAAAAAAAATATCAAGAAGCTTTGCCTTTATTAAAAGAGACGTGGAAATCGTTAACTGACCATCTAGGTAAGCCAAGAACTGATATTGCACTATTGTTGATAAAAGCGTATATACAATTAAAACAATTAAGCGAAGCAAAAGAAGTGCTTGCAACCATCCCTTTGCAAGATCAAGGTGCTGATTATCATAGTTTGCAAGCAGAGATCGAACTGCTTGAACAAGCGGCTAATTCGCCAGAGCTTCAGCAGTTACAAAATCAACTAGCCAAGCAACCAGGCAATATTGAACTTATGATTCAATTAGCGTCACAATTAATGTCGGTAGGCCGCCATGAGGAAGCACTTGAATTGCTTTTTAACCCATTAACTAAAGATCTTAATGCTGGTGACGGACAGTTAAAAAAAGCGTTACTTGATTTACTTGCAGCACTAGGTACAAGTAATCCACTAGCAAGCGGTTATCGACGCAAGTTATACACATTATTGTATTAAAAACTAAGCGCTATGAAATTTAAATTAGAACGAATTTTTAAGAGATTGCTGATAATGTTGTTAAGTACAAATCAGGGGACTGCAATTTCCTGTGCTGCTTATATTAAATCTCTGAAAAAAGATATACATAGAAGTAAAATAGATGAGTTAAATAAAAAGTTAGCGCAAAAAAACGCTAATATAAATATTATAGATAGAGATTTATAAAATGGGGAGATTCAACAATAACATATTGTTGAATCTTTTTTTACTTAGTGTTCAATAATACGAGGAAAATCTTCGTTGCTACGTAGCGTCAACACTTCAACACCATTGTCTGTCACTAAAATGGTATGTTCATATTGCGCAGAAAGACCATGATCTTTCGTTTTGACAGTCCAACCATCTTTCATGGTTCGAGTGCGCCAGTCACCAGTATTTACCATAGGTTCAATCGTAAAGGTCATACCTGGTTTTAAAATGACACCGCCATCATCTGCATCATAATGTAAAACTTGTGGTTCGTCATGATAGACTTCACCAATTCCATGGCCACAATATTCACGTACCGATGAGAAACCGAACTTATCTACATACTTTTGTATCGTTTTACCAATTTCTTTTAAACGAATACCTGGTTTTATGATTTTAATTGCTTCGTAGAGACTTTCTTGTGTAACTTGGCATAGCTTTTCACCTGCAATTGTTGGCTTTCCTGCAATATACATTCTAGAGGTATCACCATGAAAACCATCTTTGATAACAGTCACATCGATATTTAAAATATCACCATCTTTCAGCTTTTTATCAAAACTCGGGATGCCATGGCAAACAACATCATTAATTGAAATACAGCTCGTGTGTTGATAACCATGGTAACCAATATTAGCAGGCACGGCTTTTTGTACGTTGATAATATAATCGTAACAAATTTTATCTAATTCACCTGTACTAATGCCTGGTTTTACATAGGCTTCAATCATTTCTAAAACTTCAGCCGCCAGCTTACCAGCTATGCGCATTTTTTCGATTTCTGCGGGGGTTTTTAACTTAATAGACATTAAATTCTTCCTGTAATAGTAATGACAATATCCTATCATACACCGCTATTTCGTCAAATCATACTAGCGGATTAAATGGGTATTTTACTTAATATTTTTATAAAAAAGTTTCAAGCAGCAATATGTTTTAGTATAAAATAAAAAAAGAATACTTATCTATTAGAATGAATCCAATCCAGAACAATTCATTATAAAAAAGGTTTTTATATTAATGCAATGTCGTTTTTATCAGCAAAAAAAATGTTTTTCTTGCCAGTGGTTAGACCGCCCATATCACATACAATTAGCCGAAAAACAAAATAAGCTGTTACAACAATTAAATCAGTTTAAACCAACCGACGTCAAAGAACCATTTGCTAGCCATGAAACCGCTTTTCGTAATAAAGCAAAAATGGCGGTGCTAGGTACTGTTGAAAAACCTATTTTGGGTATACAAACGGAAAATGAGATGGTCGATTTATGTGATTGTCCTCTTTACTCAAATAGTATGCAAAATATTTTAAAACTGGTTCGAACTTTCATCCGTAAACAAGGGCTTGTGCCTTATAACATCAATAAGCGGAAAGGGGAGTTAAAATTTGTTATCATTACCGAAAGTAAAATAGATGATAAAATCTGTTTTATGATCCGATTTATTTTAAAATCGCACAAGTTTGTTGATAAAATAAATAATTCTTTCAAACAATTACAAGAAAAAATTCAAAACTTATTGGTGGTATCAATAAATATACAACCTAATCATGCGGCAATATTAGAAGGCGACGAAGAGTTAGTTTTAACAAAGAGCCCATTCCTACCCATGACCTTAAATGGTGTTCCTCTTTTTATTAAACCTAAAAGCTTTTTTCAAACTAATACTGATGTTGCCAGCAATCTTTATAAAACAGCAAGTGACTGGATTACAAATTTACCTATCTATTCTATTTGGGATCTGTTTTGTGGCGTAGGTGGTTTTGGATTAAGTTGTGTCAGCCAAGGAATAAAGAAAAACATTCAATTAACAGGGATTGAAATTAGCCCAGATGCAATTGAGTGTGCAACAAAATCTGCTAATAATCTGGGGTTTAAACAGTTAATTTTTAAATCGCTTGATGCTACCCAGTATGCTATTGCTGAACAAAAGATTCCTGATTTAGTATTGCTAAATCCGCCACGGCGGGGAGCTGGCAAAATGCTTTCACAGTATTTAGAACAAATGTCACCTAATTATATTATGTATTCAAGTTGTAACTTATCTTCACTTGTTGAAGATTTAAAATGGTTAAATAATTATCAAATTACTAAATCGCAATTATTTGATATGTTCCCACATACTGCTCATATGGAAGTTTTAATTTTGTTGAAAAAAAAGAGTGCACATGAAGATAAAAAGCTTTAATTTTTCCATAAGTTCAGCGCTAGAGTTGTTGAATAAATGCTAGGTGTAACTATTGGCATCATCTAAATTTTGGTTTTAAAAAGCATAGCCAACAAGTTTTTTAAATCGCCAGTTTTATGTAGTAAAGCGACAACCTAATCGTAAATTTAAATATAAAACAGCGATAATCCCAGTTCATGCAGTTGTCTCTAATTTATTGAACCACCTATGGAGCACTGATTGCTTTAACAAGACGTTGGGGTAGGTGGTATCGTATTTGCACGGCAAATGATTGAGAAGCAAACGAGCAAGTCTATTACTATCAATTAATCATTGTGGAATGATTCAAATCGGATATTTCTTGGTTCATTGCCACATAATACATTTGATTCCTATATTGATATATAGGTAATAGTAGTTGTGCCTTAATGCCCAAATTGATAATTATTTTTTATTAATTTTAGATTATCGTACCTTTATAAACATAAATTGGCCTCATTGAACCACGTTCTCCATTTTCAGCAAGGCAAAAAGTAAAATCTTTATTTACAAAATAAATGGGCCGAAATATCCCATCATTTCTATTTTCAAGATAGGATAAAAACTTTTCTAAAGAAGATAAAAATAGATGTAGATTGTTGCCTTTTCCATCAATTAACACATAACCCGATATGTTTTTATCTATATCAAGATTATTAATATCAATTGCCCCTTGAGGCGCAATATATTGGCTCCATAAGGGACGATGCGTTTTTATATCTTTTTTTATAAAAGGCTTTCTAAAATTATGAATTATGGCTTTTCTAATTTCTATTGCTTTATTTCTCTTAATGTTAATACCAAAAAAGTGGCTATATGTCGAAAACAATGTGTTCATGTCAATATCCTCAAACCTTAAGTACATAACCATAGACAGGCTACACTAATTAGTACCAGTTTAATAAGGTCATTGTTATGATTAGTAAATACTATCTATGCAATAGATAAAAATTTATCTCGATAGTTTTAACTATTGATAATAGGTAGCATTATTTTTTATTTTATTTCTACAACACGTGTTATTTATTTTAGCCATTCACAAAATGCCAAAATGATCTATAGTAACGAGTAAATTATGATAATATTAACCTTATAAAAACTTAATGTAGGAAAAGCAAGATTATGATTCCTGATGTCTCAAAAGCACTTAGTTGGTTAGAAAAACACTATACCATTTTACAAGGTATTCAACGAGGTCTTGAACGTGAAACTTTACGCATTTTGCCTGATGGGTCATTGTCAAAAACGTCATTTCCGCCAAAAATTGGGGCAGCATTAACTCATCCGTGGATAACGACTGATTTTGCCGAATCAATGTTAGAGTTTATTACCCCCGTTAATAGCAATATTGACTATATGTTGACATTTTTGCGCGATTTGCATCGTTATGCTAGTGTAAATATCGGTGATGAAATGATATGGCCTTTAAGCATGCCTTGTTTTGTTGCTAATGAAGAAGATATTATTCTTGCGAAATATGGTACCTCAAATGAAGGACGCTTTAAAACAGTTTACCGAGAAGGGTTAAAAAACCGTTATGGCGCAATGATGCAGACAATTTCGGGTGTTCATTATAATTTTTCATTGCCCACTGCATTTTGGCAAGCAAGAGATGGAGTAAAAAATACCGAAGAAGGTAAAGTGGTCATTTCGGAGGGCTATTTTACGCTAATTCGCAATTATTATCGTTTCGGTTGGGTTATTCCTTATTTATTTGGTGCATCGCCATCGATGTGTTCTTCATTTATTCAAGATCCACAAAAAGCTAAAGCATTTATTGAGCAGACTAATGGAAACTGTTATTTACCTTATGCAACCTCATTAAGATTAAGTGACATAGGGTATACAAATAATGCACAAAAACAGCTTGGTATTACGTTTAATCATTTAGATACCTATGTTGAAGGCCTAAAACGTGCAACTCATACTAAGTCAGCAGAATTTGCTAAGTTAGGTATTAAGGTTGATGGTCACTATCGCCAATTAAATGACAATGTTTTACAAATTGAAAATGAGTTTTATGCACCAATTCGACCTAAACGAGTACCAATGGCAGGGGAGTCACCGTCAGATGCTCTTTTGCGTGGTGGTATTGAGTATATTGAAGTGCGAGCATTAGATGTTAATCCTTTTTCACCGGTGGGTATTACCGAAGAGCAAATACGCTTTATTGATCTTTTCTTAATTTGGTGTGCATTAGCACCTGCTCCTGAAATGAGTAGCCAAGAGCTTGAATGTGCTAAACTAAATTGGAATAGAGTCATTATGGAGGGTCGAAAACCAGGGCTTGAAATTGGTATGGGGTGTGATAGCTATCGAGAGCCTTTGGCTAAAGTTGGGCATGAATTATTTAAAGACTTATTGCGTGTTGCTGATGTTTTAGATCATCAAGACGATGAAAGAAGCTATCGCACTGTCTGCGAGCATTTAGAGTTAATGTTTGATCAACCTGAATTAACTTTATCAGCAAGAACATTGCAAGCAATAAGTGATTTAGGCACGGAAAAATTTGGTTTAGCTTTAGCAAGTCAATATAGAAAACAGCTTATTGCTGAGCCTTTAGCATTATTAACTGATGGCGATTTTGTTCAACAACGTAATTTATCTATTGAAAAACAGAACAAAAAAGAGCAGAGTGATACTTTATCTTTTGATGAATATTTGAAGAATAAATTGAACGGAAAAGATGTTTAAAAAACGACATTATACATTACGATATCAGGCAAGTAATGAAGTTGAGTTAATCTTGCCTAATCAACCAATCATAGTAAATAAGCCGTTAATCGATCAAACTTCCTTTTCGGTTTTAGTTTGGAATATTTTTAAACAAAAAAAAGCTGATTGTATCGATATTCTTAAACAACATGCTGATAAAACTAAACTGATTTTATTACAAGAAGCTCAAACCACATCACCGTTACTTAATTTTATTTCACAACATAATAAAATTGCCGATCATGTTCCAGCATATTGTTTTAACGATATTTATGCTGGCGTAATGACAATTTCAGATGTATTACCAGCTTCTCTTTTTTCTTTCAGAGAAAGAGAGCCATTAATTCGTGTCCCTAAATCTGCTTTAATTACTATTTATCCTATCAACAATTCTAAAAAGCAATTATTAGTTGCGAATGTTCATGCTGTAAATTTCAGTATTGGTGTAAAAGCCTACCGCCAACAAATACGTATGTTATTAATTCGAATAAAAGAGCATAACGGTCCAGTTATTTTAGCTGGGGATTTTAATGCATGGAGCAAACAGCGACTAAATTTGTTGTATCATCTTGTGCGCTCAATTGAGCTAAAGCCTGTTAATTTTCCTGTGGATATTCGAAAAACATTTATGGGAAGACCACTTGATTTTGTTTTTTATCGAGGATTACAACTTAATGCTGCTGAAATCATTAGTACAACAGCTTCAGATCATAATCCTCTATTAGTCAATTTTAGATTGGATTTGCATTAGCAAGATTGATTGTTAAGATATCGCCTTCTTGTACTTTAGAATTCTTAAGATTATTCCACTGCAATATATCGGTAATCTTTACACGATAACTTTGAGCGATGGAGTAAAGGCTATCACCTGCTTTGACAAGATAGGCAATCTTTTTCACATTTCTAGAAAAACTCTCTTTACGTGCAATACTATTGTTTTGCATAAAGCCAGATTTAAATTCAAATGGCATATTAGTACGAGGAGTATCTTGTAGAAGTTCTGTAACCTCATTGACAACAAGGTTATCTTCTTGTAATTTTTTAAATAAATCTGCCGCATGAGCATAAGGAACAAGCAAATGGAAAGGACCATTTACTGTTTGTTGCACATACCCTGCATTATATGTTGTTAACTCATCAAGCGATAACTTAGAGTATTTAGCAATTTTAGCTAATGAAATATTTTTAGATATATCAATTCTAACAAGTGAGTTTTCATAATTACAATCAGGTAATTTAATTCCATATCGTTTATTATTCTTAACAATATCAATAATTGCCAAAATTTTAGGAACATAATGCATAGTTTCTGTCGGCAATTCTAGTGACCAATAATTAGTTGGTAAACCTTTAGCCTGATTTTTTTCAATGGCTCTTCTTACTCGACCTTCACCTGCATTATAAGCCGCCAAAGTTAATAACCAATCACCGTTAAAGCGGTTATTTAAATTTTGTAACAAAGAAATAGCCGAGTTAGTGGATGCAATAAGATCTCGACGAGCATCAAATGAACTACTTTGTTGTAGCCCGTATTCTTTAGCTGTAATTGGAACAAATTGCCATAGTCCCGCTGCTTGTGCTGATGATGTTGCAAGTGGGTCATAAGCACTTTCAATAAGAGGAATTAAAGCTAGTTCAGCAGGTAGATTATTTTTACGAAGTTGATTTATTATGTAATAGACATAAGGCTCTGAACGTGAGGCAATCGTTTCAAATCCTTTAGGATTACGTAATAATCGTTCTCTCTCTGCATTAACGCGACTATTTTCTGGAATATATGCGTCAATCTGATTAAGCATATATTGCCATGGATTTTGCGTGATAGATGCATAATTACGAGAACTATTTATATTATTAGCTGTGTTTCTGGAATACTTTATTTTAACTATAGGATTATATCGCGGTCCATTATGTTGGCATGCGATTAAAAACAAACATAACGCTGTAAATATTAATAACTTTTTCATTGGTTCGTAAGTTTTCATCTAAATTGAGTTAAATATTATACCTAAAAAATGTCTTTTTGGCTCCTAAAAAAAACAAACAAATCTAATTCATTGTTAAAATTGAATTTATTTTGCAATTGATTTTCATGGCATCGCAAAAATAAATTAATTTGTTTTTCTTTAGATAAAATAGACGGTAATGTTTGCGATTGTTTTGAAATCGAATTTAAGTAGCTTTTGATGTTTTCATCATCGGTTAGCATTTGAGAGGCAAATGCTAAATTGGATAGAGTATATTCATGCCCTGCACAAACTAAAGTATCGTTAGGTAGTTTTTTTAAATGATTTAGCGAATCTAACATTTGCTGATAAGTACCTTCAAAAACTCTACCGCAACCCGCTGAAAATAAAGTATCTCCAGAAAACAAAAAAGGCTTACAGTAATATACTAAATGACCAAGAGTATGCCCTGGTACAGCAATGACAGTAAAATTAAAATCACCAATACAAACGCTGTTTTGATTAATAAGATAATTAATTGGTAAATCAATTTCGCTAGGGCCGTAGACTTCAATATTTTGATATTGATTTTTTAATTCATATACCCCACCAGTGTGATCGTTATGGTGATGAGTAATTAAAATTCCAAGGGGTAATAATTGATGTTTATTAATATAATTAATCACAGGTTCAGCTTCGCCAGGATCTATAATCACAGCTTGATTATTAGGATTAGTTAGAATCCAAATATAATTGTCTTTTAAGGATTTAATACTATGTAATTGATACATATTGCGTTTATACCATTAGTTATTTTTCTAAAGCAAGTTAATTTATATTTGTTGAATAACACTATTTTATAAGTTAATTATCTACAGATTGTTCAAATATCGTATCTTGTAAAGTAGGGGATTGGGCTTGTGTTCTAGCTATAATGTCACAACGTTCATTTTCAATATGCCCTGCATGACCTTTTACCCAAATCCACTCAATTTTATGAGGTTGCACTAATTCATCAAGTCTTTTCCATAGGTCAACATTCTTTACCGGTTTTTTGTTGGCTGTTTTCCAGCCATTTTTTTTCCAGCCATTTATCCAATTGATAATACCATTACGCAAATATTGGCTATCAGAATATAGTTCAATTTGACAGGGATGTTTTAATTTTTCTAAAGCAACAATCGCAGCTAATAATTCCATACGATTATTCGTTGTTTTAAAAAAACCTTCTGATAATATTTTTTCAGTTTCTTTATATTTTAAAATAGCTGCATAACCACCAGGACCTGGATTACCAAGGCAAGAACCATCTGTATATATTTCTATCTTTTTTAGCATGTTCTGATTTCTTTTCTCAATATTGTTGATCAAATTTGTTGTTTTAGTTAAATTTTTTATTCCAATTGAAAGAATGCAATAATTGGGCTTTATTTTATTTGTTGATTTTCCCCCACAAATTTAACCATTTGACCTTATTTTGTTTATCAAGTATCAGGTATCAACATTAAAGGGTTTTGATGTTAGACTATACCATTAAAAACGTTTTTCCCCAATTACTGATATAAAAGAGAAGAAAGTGATACATAATCCTACACGCCAAATCGTATTAGATACAGAAACAACAGGTATGAATCAAGAGGGTAATAATCATTATGAAGGTCATAAGATTATTGAAATAGGTGCTGTTGAAGTCATAAATCGCCGATTAACGGGTAATCATTTCCATGTTTATATTAACCCAGAACGTTTGATTGATCAGGAAGCTTTTAAAGTCCACGGTATAAGTGATGAATTTGTTAAAGATAAACCTATTTTTAAAAATATTGCCCATGATTTTATTAAATTTATTGATGGTGCAGAATTAGTCATTCACAATGCCTCGTTTGATGTGGGCTTTATGGATTATGAATTTCGTCTTTGTGGATTAGATTTCAAAACTGCTGATCATTGTCTTGTCACTGATACCCTGTCCATGGCAAGGCGCCTATTTCCAGGTAAACGTAACAACTTAGATGTATTATGTGAACGCTATCAGATCGATAATTCTCATCGAACATTGCATGGTGCTTTACTAGATGCCGAAATTCTAGCTGAAGTTTATTTAGCTATGACAGGGGGGCAAACGACGTTATCTTTTAGTTCAGAAGACAATAATTTATCTTCATCTGAACCTAATGCAATAAAAAGAGTAGAGCGTAGTGGTGTTCCTTTAAAAGTCATTAAAGCAACAGAATATGAACTTTCCGAACATGAGGCAGTTTTGAAGAAAATTGATAAAAAATGTGGCGGTGCATTATGGAATTCGTTGCAATGATTGTTTTGTATTCAATTAAATTTCAATTTAAAATTTTTTATTGACGAGACTAAAAATAATCTTTAATATTGCGCCTAATTTAGATGTTCTTCATCTAAGTGACTAAAAAGCGGAGCGGTAGTTCAGTTGGTTAGAATACCTGCCTGTCACGCAGGGGGTCGCGGGTTCGAGCCCCGTCCGTTCCGCCAATTCCATACAGTAGTTATACCAATCAAATTTTCCATTATAGTCTAATGACCTCTACGAATATGCTAATAATTTTTGTCAAAAGTTGCCATGCTTATTGTGTTTTCTAATTTTTAAAATTAACTTTCATCCAATTATATTGAAAAATAAAAAATCCGTATTATTTCCGTCAAAAATTTCAGGTAGATGTGAGTTTTAGTATAAAATCATTGCCCAGCCCATATATAATTTGCTAAATTTTATTTAAACTTTTTTAAGCAAACTTGGCTATCTAAGTAAGTGATGCGCTAATCAATGTCTAGAATTTAAGCTACACCTCTTGTAATGTAAAATGATTTTCTACAATTAATATTTCCTGAATATATTCAAAATCTCTAATTTATGTAAGGATAGTCTTTTTTCTTCAAAGTGATTGTATATTTCATTAGCGATTATTATTTTTTTTAAATGATCAATCAGTAATAGATAAGCAAATATTATTGATATACTGTTTTTTAGTTAAAGAGTAAATGGCGTCAAAATATATTTGAATTTTATTAGAATATATTTTTTAAAATTCGACAATTAGCGGTTTCTATATCCCGTACAACAATTTTAATCATTTATTTTGTTAAAAATGGCAACTAGTTATTTAGGCATCTTTATTGCTATATATCATCTTGTATTATCAATTTAAGACGAATTGTGAAAACAAGGTTACAGTAGTAAGTTACACTGTAACCTTTATAGACTATGGTTGGCTGATATTAAAGGCTTTTTTTGATCTCTATTGCTAGCAATGGGTTCCACATAGCACCTGTTGCGCTCATAACTGCATCAGCACCATTGTCTATAAATTGACGATAATGCTCGCTAGTGCTAACGCCGCCTACACCAATAATAGCAAATTTTAGATCCATCTCTTTGCGATATTTGGCTAAACGGTTCACCATATCTAAACCAGCCCAACGAATGGCATTACCACAGATTCCGCCTTCTTTCCTGTTTTCGCCTAAGGCTGGGTGACCTTTCGCATCAACGGGTTTTGCCGATAACGTATTGATGGTGCTTAAACCATCAATAATAGTACCCACACGAGTTAATAAAGAAATAATTCTTTCATTATCAGGAAAATAGGCCAGTTTTAAAATAAGAGGGCGATCAGGCACTGCTGTTTTTATCGCATTTACAATTCGTTCAACTTTATCTACATCAAAACATAGTAGCTTGCTTGCCCCTTCGTTCGGGCAACTTAAATTTGCTTCAAGAATAGGTGCATTAGTTTCATGTACTAATTTTGCCGCTAGAGCATAATCTTTTTCTATTTCTCCATGCCCTTGTGTACCTTGGAAACTACCGATTACACATTGTCCATGACCAGCCGATTGTACCGCATCGGCCATATCGGGTTGCCAAATATCGGGTGAAAATGAAGGCACACCAAATGAGTTGGTAATTGATAGAGGTTGATTATAATTAGTATCTGCTAATACTGTATCTAAGTTGCACGATAGTTTACCTTTAGGATGAACAGACAAGACATTAGGTAATGGATGACATTTATGAAACTTAGTTCGAACTGTTTTATACACACATAAATCAAATCCATAAGCAAATGCTGCTTTGATATAATTGGCATTTAATAATGGGCCTGCGGGCATACCGAATGGTAAATTGACATCAATATTTAAGAACGTTGCGGGTTTTGTTGGAATCTGTTGTGATTTATCTAATTGTGCAAAAAGCCCAAAGGGTCCTTGAGCATAATTATCTTCATAGCTTATACTTGGATTATAAAAAGGTGTTAAAGATTTCATGCTATCTCCTGATTATGCGCTTTCTTAAAGTAAAATTGATTTTTAGCTTTGAATTTATAACGAGAATAAAAAGAAAAGATTTTTGCAACAAAAAAAATCCTCCATGAAGGAGGATTAAAAAACAGGGCAGAAAGAGAATTAAAAGTGGGTTTCAATGTTAAAAGCTCAATCGGTGTTATAAACATATACGATATTCTCTTTGTGTTAGTTTCAAGACATTCTATCTAAACAAAATTAAAGTTCAACATAAAAATAATAGAAAATATGTAACTAAATGAAATAGTTACAGTGTTTTTTTTTAGATTTTTTCTGCTTGGATATATTAAATTTAATGATTTTTAATATGAAAACGAAGTAATTTTGTCGATTCTAAAAACGATGCATGCCTAATTCATTAATAAATATGTAAAAAATACTGTCGAAAAATTGATACTTAATGTATTGATAGACTGAATTTACATAGAGAATTGTTGTTTGGGATGCTATCATAATTGCCAATAAATGAATTCAAATAAAATAATTAGGTATATCAAATGACAAATCAATTTACATTTAAGTCGTTAACGTTACCAAATGGGGTAGAATTAAAAAATCGCATCATGATGGCGCCGATGACAACCTGCTCAGGTTTTTATGATGGTTCTGTTACGCATGACTTGATTGAATACTATCGGGTAAGAGCTGGTGATATTGGCACAGTGATAGTCGAATGTGGCTTTGTTGATAATAAAGGATTAGCTTTTCCTGGCGCAATTGGCTTAGATAGTGATGATAAAATTGAGGGATTAGCAAAAATAGCTAAAGTTATCAAAGAGCAAGGTTCTAAAGCTATTATTCAAGTTTATCATGGTGGACGAATGGTTGAGCCAAAGTTAATTGGCGGCCAATCACCAGTAGGCCCGAGTGCCATTGCTGCTCCACGCCCGAATGCTCCAACTCCCGTTGAATTAACGGCTGAAGAAGTAAATGAAATGATTGACAAGTTTGGTCAAGCTGTGCGTCGTGCTATTCAGGCTGGTTTTGATGGTGTAGAAATTCATGGCGCAAATACTTATTTAATTCAACAATTCTACTCACCTAATTCAAATCAACGTAATGATAAATGGGGGGGGAGTCGTGATAATCGTACTCGATTCCCGCTTGCGATTTTAGATATCACACATAATATGATTCAACAATATGCAACTCCTGAGTTTATTGTTGGATATCGGTTTTCCCCCGAAGAGCTAGAAGTCCCTGGTATTCGTTTTGATGATACCATGTATTTGCTTGAAAAACTGGCTGCAAAAGGGCTTGATTATGTTCATTTCTCAATGGGGTCGATTTTAAGACCTTCGATCGTTGATACCGAAGATACAACACCACTAATCAATAAATATGTTGCAATGCGATCTGAGCAATTAGCTAAAATTCCTGTTGTGGGGGTCGGTAATGTTGTTAATCAAAGTGATATCGATGCAGCTTTTAAAAATGGCTATGATTTAGTTGCTGTCGGTCGTGCTTGTATTGCTTATCCTGATTGGGTTAGTCGCATTAAAAAAGGGGAAAAGTTAGAACTATTTATCAATAGTGATAAACGGGAAGAGCTTAATATTCCTGAGCCTTTATGGCATTTTTCCCTTGTTGAAAGTTTGATTCGTGATGCTAACCTTAATGTGAAAAAGTTCAAACCAGGTCAGTATCAAGAGAAAGTTAATGATGAATCTTATGAATTTTTAATTAACGTTGAGTTAGGTAAGGATTTAATAAAAGATATACAATTAGTTAATGCGCAAAATTTTGATAGTGAAGTTTTAAATAATTTTACTGAAATTAAACATAGAATTATTGATTCAAATAGTCCACATGTTGATGCTATCTCTGGAGCAACAACACAATGTGAAGCATTTAAGAAAGCTGTAACTAAAGCAATGGCAAAATCTAACAAAGACGCAATTATTGCCGAAGGGGGGGATCCTGATGATCTTTCTTTTGATGTTGTCGTTGTTGGTAGTGGTGGCGCGGGGCTTGCCTCAGCTATTCAAGCACATGATCATGGCGCAAAGGTTGTTATTGTTGAGCAAATGCCGGTGATTGGTGGTAATACTAATAAAGCTTCGGCAGGTATGAATGCTGCGGAAACTAAATTCCAAAAACTCAAAGGCATTGTCGATAGTAAAGAGCTTTTTTATAAAGAAACTATGGCAGGTGGAAAAAATAAAAATAATCCTGACTTATTACGATACTTTGTTAAAAATGCACCAGAGGCTATCGATTGGTTAGATAATAATGATATTGAATTAAGTGGTATTACAACCACAGGGGGAATGAGCATTGATCGAACCCATCGCCCAGAAAGCGGGGCGGCAGTTGGTGGTTTTTTAATTAGTGGTCTAGTTAAAAATATCAATAAGCGTGGTATTGAAGTTATGTTAGATACTGCGGTTACTGAAATTGTCACTGAGAACAATAAAGTCATTGGCGTTAAAATTTCCGAAGAAGATGGCTCAACTCACGTGATAAAAACTAAGGCCGTTATTATCGCAACAGGTGGATTTAGTGCTAATACTGCCATGGTTGAAAAATATCGCCCTGATCTTAAAGGTTTTGTTACCACCAATCATAAAGGTGCAACGGGTTCTGGCATTATGATATTGGAAAAACTTGGGGCTGGAACTGTTGATATGGGTGAAATCCAAATTCATCCAACAGTAGAACAAACATCTTCTTACTTGATTTCTGAATCTATTCGAGGTGGTGGGGCGATACTCGTATCGCAAAAAGGCCAACGATTTGTTAATGAGCTTGATACCCGAGATAAAGTATCAGCAGAAATTATTCATTTACCTGAACATTATGCTTATATCTTATTTGATCAACAAGTTCGTGATGAAAATAAAGCGGTGGAAGAATATGTCTCAAATCAGCTGGTCACTCAAGCAAATACTCTTGAAGAATTAGCACAAGAGTTATCAATTGATAGTCGCACATTAGCTAACACAGTAGCGCGCTATAATCAGTTTGCCATTACTAAGCACGATCAGGACTTTGGCCGAACAACGGGCATACGTCATCCTATAGAAAAAGCACCTTTTTATGCAATAAAAATTGCCCCTGGTGTTCACCATACTATGGGCGGTGTGACTATCAATACTCAAACACAAGTTTTAGATGCTAATAAAAATGTCATTCAAGGTGTTTTTGCTGCAGGCGAAGTTGTGGGGGGAATACATGGAGCAAACCGAATAGGTGGTAATGCGGTTGCAGATATCATTATTTTCGGTATGCAAGCAGGTAAAAAAGCTGCCTATTATATAAAAAGTTAATTGAGTTGTAGCAATTTGGGGCTTGTTTAGTATGTTAAGGTCGAGTTATAAATATACTCAAACTTTAATGGGAACAACGGTGTCATTAACGCTTATAGAGCCTAATGACACCGTTGCACGGGCCGTTTTTGACAGCATTAAATTGCTTGAAGATAAGTTGACTGTAAATAGGTTAATATCAGAAGTCATGTCAATCAATTTAGCTGCGGGCAGTCACCCTGTTACTGTGAGTCGCTCGGTATTTTCTTTGATTGAACAAGCACAAAAAGTCAGTTTGCATTTCAATAGTTGCTTTAATTTTGCCATTGGTCCTTTAGTTAAACTTTGGAAAATTGGTTTCAACGGGCAACAAGTTCCACCAGCAAAATTGATTAAACAGCGATTATTGTTAACAGATCCTAATAATATTGAGCTAGATACAAATAATCGTTCTGTTTTTTTGAAAAAATTCGGCATGGAAATTGATTTAGGCGCAATTGCTAAGGGGTATATTGCCGATGTTGCCAAATTAATTTTACATAAATATCAAGTTTATCAAGGTATTATTAATTTAGGTGGTAACGTATTAACTTTAGGTAGCCCTTTAACCAATGAAAACAGCTATTGGCATGTGGGGCTAAAAAAACCATTTGCAACTGATGATAAGTTATCAGGAGTTATTAAAGTTAAAAATAAGTCTGTTGTAACATCGGGGATTTATGAACGTTTTTTTATACAAAACAATCATCTCTATCATCACATATTAGATCCCAAGACAGGCTATCCATTAGATAATGAACTAGACAGTGTGACAGTAATATCCAACTCTTCATTAGAAGGTGATATTTACTCAACGGTATTTTATGGATGGGGACTTGATAACAGCAGAAAATATTTACAAAAGCATCAAAACTTATCAGCTATATTTTTGTTAAAAAATAAAACAATAGCATTAATAAACCCAGATAATTTTGTTTTTCAACTAATTGACACTCAGTACAAAATAATCACCGATTAATCAACAGGCTTAGCATCAAAAAATGATAAAAATAACGATTATATTAGATCTTTGTTTTTACTGTTTTAATTTAATAACAGCTTAGTTTTAATAAAAAACAGTCAGAAAAACCATTGATTTTATTGAGGTTTTTCTGGGTGGATTTGTGAGTTTAAAAAAGAAAGAATTTACATCGGTGTAATAAAATTATATTTAAATTAAAAAGGGAAATACTATGAACGTAGTAAAAAAACCGCCAGTAAAATGGCTACCATTTATAATTATTGCGGCAATTTCAGCAATACTTTGGTTGTTTATATCTCCTCCTCAAGGCATCAGTCAAGAAGGTTGGCAAACAAGCATTATCTTTATTGCAACAATTGCGTGTATTGTTGCTGAAATTATGCCAATTGGTGCAATCGGCTTATTAGCCATTACGGTATTTGCAGTATTGAGACCAACGGGAGCCGAAAGTGCTAAAAACGCTATAGAGATATCATTAAGCGAATTAAATAGTGGGTTAATTTGGTTAATTGTTATTGCTTTTATGATTGCTCGCGGCTTTATTAAAACAGGTTTAAGTAAACGTATTGCCTATTATCTTGTGAAGATCTTAGGTAAAAATACATTGGGACTTGCCTATGGTTTAGCTGTCACTGATATGGCCTTAGCGCCAGCGATTCCAAGTACAACTGCACGTGCTGGTGGGGTTATTTACCCAATAGCTGAAGCATTAGCTATCAATTTTAATTCTAGCCCTAAGGATGAATCAAGAAACCGTATTGGTACATTTTTAATGTTAACTATTAGCCATATCAATGACATTACCTCGGCAATGTTCTTAACGGCGTTTACTGGAAATTTATTAGCTGCTAAGTTAGTGACAAAATCACTAGATATCACATTAGGCTGGGGACAATGGTTTATTGTAGCTATTGTTCCATGCTTAGTTTCATTTATTATTATTCCTTTAGTTATCTACTTTTTAACTAACCCAGAGCTAAAAAAGACACCAGAAGCACCTAAATTAGCTGCTGAAGAATTGAAAAAAATGGGATCTATCACCGTTAAAGAAATCATTATGGGTGGAACAGTTATTCTATTATTAGCACTTTGGATTTTTGGTAAAAACTTCAATATTGATTCAACAACAACTGCCTTTATTGGTTTGACTATTTTGCTTTTAACCGGTGTATTAAGTTGGGATGACATCAAAAGTGAAAAAGCAGCTTGGGATACATTAATTTGGTTTGCGGCATTATTAATGATAGCAGGGCAAGTCAATAAACTTGGTGTGACAAAATGGTTAGGTGATACAATAGGTAGTGCAGTGCAAGGTTATTTAGGTGAAAGTAGCTGGTTATTAGTGCTGATTGTTTTATGTGTTGCGTATGTTTATTTGCACTATCTTTTTGCCAGTGGTAATGCGCATATCGCCGCTTTATTTCCAGTTTTCTTATCGATAGCTATTGCTCTTGGCGTACCCACATTTATTGCAATTTTTGCTTTAGTTATTTGTACTAACTATTTTGGTTCAATTACACAATTTGCCAATGCAAGAAATCCGCTATTATTTGCTGAAGGTTTTGTTCCTGTAAAAACTTGGTGGAAAGTCGGGTTTATTTGTAGCATTATAAATTTGGCTATCTTATTTACTGTGGGTATTTTATGGTGGAAAATAATCGGTCTTAGCTAATAACTAATTATATACACTAAAGATTATATACCGCCACATTGACTGGCGGTATTTTTATACTGAGTTAATTTTATAGCGACAAATTTTAATTGATAATTGCCAATCATCAATCGGTTTCCAATATTTTTGTTCTTGCTCTAAATCCAATAAGATTAATTTATTCTTTTCGACAAAATCTTGATTAACTTCTAACGTTATCTGGGTGGGTCTATTTTTTGATAATTTTAATTTAAATGCATCAAGATTTAGATCGGTATTTCGCTGATTATTTATTAGAATAGATAATCTAAGCATTTGCATGGCTGATATTATATGCTTGTATTCAAACAAGCTGAAATAAGGGATTTCATCAATATTAATTGATTTTCGATGATAACGAACAAGCGTTGCTAAAAGTAATTGTTGCTCTTCATTAAACCCCGGCAAATTACTATTCTTTAAAATATAACTCGAATGTTTATGAATCGAGGTAAAGTTGATTTTTAACCCAACTTCATGCAACTGCGCAGCCCAATACAATATAGATTCTAAGCTAGGTGGAATAACGATTTGTGTTTGTTGTTGCCATTGAGAAAATAAAAATTTTGCAGTTTTAACCACTTGTTTTGCATGGCGTTGATCAACGTTGTAATGATCGGAAAGTAATTGAGCCGTATTTTGTCTAATATCTCGGAAATTAGGACCATCAATGAGTTCATAAAGCACGCCTTCACGTAATGCACACGGACTAAAGCGTAAAGCCTCTAAGCCTAGGGCATAAAAAATACCACAAAATATTGCCAGCCCACTAACAAATATGCTTTTTCTTTCATTAGAAAGTGAAGGGTAGTTAATATCTTGGCAAGATTTAAATTCCAAAATATAACGAATTAAATCATCTAGCCTTTTAGGCGTAATAATTCCATCACAGACACCAATGTCTAATAAAATACGATAAATAGCTTTAATCGTTCCAGATGATCCAAATGCTACAGTGATTTTCTGCTTTTTAATAATATGAATCATACTTTCAATTTGTTGTTCGGCGGCAAGCCTTGCTCGTTGAAATGAATCAAAATCGATTTTTTGATCATGAAAGAATTGCTTAGCATAAGTTACACACCCCATGGGACGGCTAGCTACAAGCAATGGTTTTAAATCATTTCCTTTTCCTATTGCTATTTCAGTCGATCCACCACCGATATCTACTACAAATTTGGTATCAGTTGACGATGTTGATTCTGTCGTCATGGCACCTAAATAAATAAGGCGAGCCTCTTCTTGACCTGAAATAATTTCAATAGGAAAAGGAAATACTTTGGCTGCAGCCATCAAAAATTGATGCTTATTTTGGGCAACACGCAAAGTATGCGTCGCTATAACACGAACATGTTCAGCTGGAAATCCTTTTAATCGTTCAGCAAATAATTCAAGGCACTGTACTCCTCGTATAATGCTTGATTCATTGAGCTGGTTATTAGCATTAAGCCCCGTTGCAAGATGAATGTTTTTTTTATTTTTATAAATAATTTGCATCGCGCCATCAATGATACGGACTATAACCATATAAAAGCTGTTTGAACCAAGATCAACTACGGCATATTCATTGAATTTGTCCACTTTAAAATCCTCAATTCATTATTCAAATGATTCTAACCGTTTCAAATAATCATAAATGGCATATTGGGCTCTGGTTTTTTTCTTATTGCCTCTTTGCACATAATTGTTGGTGGCATCTTTATCAATAATGCGAGCTTTTACGTTATCATTGCACTGTATATCAAAAATATTATGAATAGTTGATTTTATTATTGGATCGAAAATTTTTACACCCACTTCAATACGGTTATCGAGATTACGAGGCATCCAGTCTGCGGAAGAAATATATGTATCTTTTCTTCCATCATTTTCAAAAATATAGACACGAGCATGCTCCAAAAACTGATCAACAATACTGGTGACCGTGATATTTTCACTTAAGTTAGGAATTTGCGGTACCAATACACAGGTTCCTCTTACTACCATTCTAATTTTTACTCCAGCACATGATGCGCGATATAGTTGATCTATCATATCTTGATCTGTTATTGCATTTAACTTTAAATAGATACCAGCGGGTTTCCCCACTTTTGCATTATTTATTTCCCGTTCGATAAACTCATAAAATCGTAATCGTGTATTTTGCGGTGAAACAAGCAAATGGTTGAATGATACAGGTTTGAACGGGTTTTCAATAAAATTAAATACTTTTCTAACTTCATCGGTAATGGCTGGATCTGCGGTTAATAGTGAAAAATCGGTATAAATGGCCGCCGTTCTTTCATTAAAATTACCAGAACCAATATGAGCATAACGAACAATTCCATCATCTTCTTTACGATCAATTAAAAATAACTTGGCATGGATCTTAAGTTTTGGTTGTGAATAGATGACTTTAATTCCGCTACTAATTAGCCGTTTTGCCCATTTTATATTTGCTTCCTCATCAAATCTTGCCTGTAACTCAACCACTACAGTAACTTTTTTACCATTATTAGCAGCATTAATCGCAGTATGAATAAAACGTGAGTCTTTAGCTACTCGATATATGTTCATGCGAATATGCGTAACAGAAGGATCAAATGAGGCTTGGCGCATAATTTCAAGAACATGCCCAAAAGAATAGTAAGGATAATAAAGTAAAACATCGCGATCTTTTATTGTATCAAAAGCATTACGAAATTGTTTAAATCGATTATAACTTAGGCTTGAAATTTTTTTATTTAATAGCTTCTTCTGTCCAAAATCAGGAAACTTGACCAGATCTTTAAAATTAGGATAGCGACCGCCAGGCATCGCCTCTTGTTCAGTTAATCGTAATTTATTAATTAACAATTCAAATAATGCTTTTGGCATATCTTTTTGATAAGTAAAGCGTACAGGCTGTGCCGTTAAACGTTGTTTTAAACCTTGAGACATAAGCTCAAGTAAACTATCTAATTCGGTGTTTAATTCGTATTCTGCATCCCTATTGATATTAATTGAATAAGCATTTAATTCTTTGGCATCAAAAAATATTTTAAAAATATCCGTTAAGCAATATCGAAGTATGTTGTCTAAAAAGATAATGGATTTATTTTTAGTGGACACTTCAGATGGCAATAATACAAAACGAGAAACTTTATCTGTTGGTAGTTCCAGTAATGCATAACTGATATTATCTTCACAAATAATTTCTACAGCCAAATAAGCATGATCATCTTTTAAAAATTGAATAAGCTCTGTATGGCTATCGAGCAAAATAGGGGTTATGTACTGCCTAAGATTTTGTTTATAATAATTCTTTATCCAATTTTCTTGATAGGCGGAAAGTTGTCGTTCATTAATCAAAAAGATTTGATTTCTAGCCATTTCTAATAATAATTCATTGTAGAGCTGATCAAATTGTAATTCCAATTGGATAACTTTTTGATTTACTTGGCGCAATAAATTCTTAGCATTAGGCAAAGAATGTGCTTGTTCTTGTTCAATAAGCACATATTTTTTTAGGTTAGCAAACTGTACTTTATAAAATTCATCAAGGTTACTTGAGTATATGCCTAAAAAACGCACACGTTCAATAAGTGGATTACTTTTATCTGCCGCCTCTTGTAAAACACGTTGATTAAAAGACAACCAACTGAGTTCTTTAGGTAAATATACTTTTTCTTCAATCATTTTAGTTTTTCAAACTCGATTAATAATATCTTGTACAGAATAGCTTAAGTAAAAAAAAAAGCTAGCAGGTAGCTAGCTTTTTTATTTTATATAAAATTAAAATTTAATTTTTAAATACGATGAACAGAAGTTGTATTAGTGGTGCCGCTTGGAACTAAAGCGCCTGAAACCATAACGATAATATCACCTTGTTGTAAACCGCATACTTTTACTGCCATCTCTTTACCTAAGCGATAAAAATCATCAGTTGAGTTGATTGAATCAATTAAAATAGGCTCTACACCTTTGGTGACCGCTAACTGATTAACTGTTTTTTGGCTAGATGATAATGCTAAAATACGAGCTTTTGGGAAATAATGGCGAACTTCTCGAGCTGATTTACCACTACGGGTTGCAACAACAATAAGTGGGGCATTTAGACGCTCAGCGATTTCTACAGCACCACAGCAAACAGCTGCTGTTATACGTAATTTTTCTTCTTTTGATGTTAATTCTAATGACGCTGGAATTGTGCCATCAGTACGTTTACAGATAGTTGCCATGACATTGACTGTTTCTAAAGGGTATTTACCTTTAGCACTTTCACCAGAAAGCATAACAGCATCCGTACCATCAATAATTGCATTAGCCACATCGCCAGCTTCGGCACGAGTAGGGCGAGGGTTTTTAATCATTGAATCAAGCATTTGTGTTGCTGTAATAACAGGTTTAGATGCTTTATTACATTTTTTGATCATCATTTTTTGAGCAAAAATAACTTCTTCAACAGCAATTTCCACACCTAGATCGCCACGAGCCACCATAATACCATCGGAAGCTTCAAGAATCTCATCAAAATTATCTAAACCTTCTTGGTTTTCGATTTTTGAGATGATCTTAATATCCTCGCCACCATGGGCTTTTAAGTGTGCGCGAATATCTTCGACATCCGAACGCTTACGAATAAATGATGCAGCAATAAAGTCAACGCCTTGCTCGCAACCAAAAATCAGGTCGTTTTTATCCTTTTCTGCAAGGGCTGGTAACTTAATTGAGACGCCGGGTAAATTAATACCTTTATTTTCACCAAGATCACCATTGTTTAAAACCGTACAGATAACTTCATTACCTTTGATTTCTTTAACATCCATAGCAATCAAACCGTCATCAACAAGTACACGATTACCAGGCTTAAGATCATGCGCAAAGCCATCATAGGTCACTGCAACTCGTTCGGCATTTCCAATGACACTTTTATCGGTTGTAAAAGTGAAAGTTTGGCCTGCAACAAGTGATACATCATTACCGCCTTCTAATTTAATGGTGCGGATCTCAGGTCCTTTGGTATCTAACATAATTGCTGCTTTTAAACCAGTTTCCTGCATTACTTCTCGTAAGTTTTTAATACGGTTACCATGTTCCTCATAATCACCATGAGAAAAGTTTAAACGCATAACATTCATTCCTGCGTTTAATAGTTTTGCTAACATTTCTTTTGATTCAGATTTTGGTCCGATAGTACAAACAATTTTTGTCTTTTTCATAATAGTATCTACTTAGTAATTTATTTAATGTTAATGTTAATGTTTTAATTTAAAAATTCGATAAATCAACGTTATGCAAAAAAAAACCAATGACAAGGCATTGGTAAGATAGGCTAAAAGTACTTTTTGTAGCTTTAAACAGCTACAAAAGTCACCTAAAATATCTGAAGAGTATGATAATTTCATCAATAAGTTAAATCCTTTAAAAATTACCCTTATTATATTCTTAACAGTATTTTAAATAAAGTTTTTTATATCATACATATTTTTGCTTATAAAATAAACTAATTATAGCCACTAGATAGATGCATTTCAGCCACAGTATCAAGCCAATAAAATGTTTGAATTACATTAAATCTTTAAGTTGGTAAATCAGCTCATTTTTTTCATTTTTTAAGATTAATTGATTATTGGTTAAATCGATCTTTGCGCCATTAACTATTAACTGTTCAATGATATAGTCTAATTGGTTTAATTGTTCATCATTACAAAGTATTTTAGTCATTATAACACCTGAACCTTTAATGTTATCGCTATCCAAAGTAACCTGGCTAGAAAACTGATTACACATTTTGCCTGTTATAGTCATCTTTTCACCAAATATAATGTCAGCTTGATCATCTAAAGAGATATCTTGGCCATTTGCTTTAGTGAGCACAAAACGGTGATGCATAAGATCGGTATCTTGTATTTTCTTTGATTCATTACAACCATACATAAGCAAAGAAGAAAATAGTGAAATTAGCAATAACGTTTTTTTCATTTGAACTCCTACTAATAGGTTAAATTTGCTATAATTGAAGTTAAGTTTTACTTTAAATAAAATATTTGGTCTCTATGTTAACGCAAAAACAACTAAAAGATCTTGATACAATGACTTTTTTAGATAAGCATAAAATTATTAAACTAGCCCAAAAAAGTCAAACTATAGCTGATATAGATGCCAATATACAAAGTGCTATTTTACATTACCAAGCTAGAGTAGCGTTGTTACCCCAAAAAATTAATTTTCCAGCTAATTTACCTGTTGTTGAAAAAAAACAAGCAATTTATGATGCAATTAAGCATCATCAAGTCGTTATTATTGCTGGCGAAACAGGCTCGGGAAAAACCACCCAGATACCTAAGATCTGCTTAGAATTGGGGTTAGGGGTCAAAGGATTTATAGGCCATACTCAACCACGGCGTTTAGCTGCACGTTCTGTGGCTAATCGTATAGCCGAAGAGTTGAAGACAGAAATCGGACAATTAGTTGGCTTCAAAGTGAGATTTTCTGATCACGTTAGTGAAACGACTCTGATTAAATTAATGACTGATGGTATATTACTTGCAGAAATTCAAAAAGATAGACTTTTATTGCAATATGATACTATTATTATTGATGAAGCGCACGAACGCAGCTTAAACATTGATTTTATTTTAGGATATTTAAAACAGCTATTACCTAAACGTCCCGATTTGAAAGTCATAATAACATCAGCAACTATTGATGTAGAACGTTTTTCTAAACATTTTAATCAAGCGCCGATTATTGAAGTATCGGGCCGTACTTTTCCTGTTGAAGTAAGATATCGTCCTCTAGCATTAAATGAAAATGAAAGCTATAGCGATAAAAATAATGATTTTCAACCCATTATTGATGCAATTGATGAGCTATCAACCGAAAGCGCAGGTGATATATTAGTTTTTTTAACAGGTGAAAGAGAAATACGAGATCTTGCTGATACGCTTAATAAATTAGATCTTCGCCATACTGATATTCTGCCATTATATGCAAGACTATCTACAGCAGAACAAAATCGTATTTTTCAGCCCCACACAAAAAGGAGAATCGTTCTTGCTACCAATGTGGCGGAAACATCGTTAACAGTACCAGGAATAAAATATGTTATCGATCCTGGTTTAGCTAGAATTAGTCGTTATAGCTATCGTACTAAAGTTCAGCGATTGCCAATTGAGCCAATATCTCAAGCATCAGCTAACCAACGAAAAGGCCGATGTGGGCGAACTTCAGATGGTATCTGTATTCGTTTATATGATGAGCACGATTTCTTATCTCGCCCCGAATTTACCGATCCTGAAATTTTACGCACCAATTTAGCTTCAGTTATATTGCAAATGACTTCACTCGGTTTAGGCGATATTGCAGCGTTTCCTTTTGTTGAAGCACCCGATTCAAAATATATTCGTGATGGCATTCGTTTATTAGAAGAACTTGGCGCAATTGATACCAAACATAATCGATATCATTTAACCGAAATAGGGAAAACTTTAGCTCAGCTTCCTATCGATCCAAGGTTGGCCAGAATGTTGTTTGAAGCAAAGCGATTAGGCTGTACTAAAGAAATAATGATAATTACTGCGGCTTTGTCAATTCAAGATCCAAGAGAAAGACCTTTTGATAAGCAACAAGCCTCAGATGAAAAACATCGTCGTTTTGTTGACAAGGATTCTGATTTTATTTCTTTGATTAATTTATGGAATTATATTAAAGAGCAACAAAATATATTATCTGGTAACCAATTTAGGCGATTATGTCAAAAAGAGTTTTTAAATTATCTCCGTATTCGAGAGTGGCAAGATGTCTATACACAAATTAGGCAAACGATAAAACAATTAGCGTTTCCAATTAATAGCAATACAGCAGATTATCGTTCATTACATATATCGTTACTAAGTGGTTTACTATCTCATGTTGGAATGAAAGAACTTGAAAAGCATGAGTATATTGGGGCGCGTAATATTAAATTTGCCATTTTTCCTAATTCGGCTCTTTTCAAAAATCAGCCAAAATGGTGTATTGCTAGTGAACTGGTAGAAACCAGCCGACTATGGGGAAGGGTCGTAGCAAAAATTGAAGCAGAATGGATTGAGCCTATAGCTAAACATTTGGTGAAATACAGTTATAACGAGCCGAGATGGTCAAAAAAGCAGGGAACGACTATAGCAAATGAAAAAGTGACTTTGTTTGGCTTGCCTATTGTTGCTAGCCGAATAGTAAATTATAGTAAAATTGATCCTGTGTTAAGTCGCTCTTTATTTATTCGTCATGCTTTAGTTGAGGGAGACTGGTTTACTCGTCATCAGTTTTATAAAAAGAACCAAAAATTAATCAGCGAAGTTGAAGATCTTGAACATAAGTCTCGCCGACAAAATATTTTAATCGATGATGATGAACTTTTTGATTTTTATGATAAACGAATTGATAAATCCGTTATTTCATCTAAACACTTTGATACTTGGTGGAAACAAAAACAAAAATCTGATCCTGATTTTCTTAGTGTTGAGAAAAAGATGTTGATCAAACAGTCGGCAGAATTAGTTAATTTAAATGATTTTCCTGATTTTTGGCACCAAGGCAATCTAAAATTAGCACTCAGTTACCAATTCGATATAGGGCATAATCGTGACGGTGTCACAATTAAGATACCTCTTAATTTATTAAATCAGATCAAAAATAGAGGGTTTGATTGGCAAGTACCTGGTTTCCGAAAAGATTTAATCATTGCATTAATTAAATCATTACCGAAATCATTGCGTCGAAATCTTGTCCCTGCGCCGAACTATGCTGATGCGTTTTTACGTAGAGCTATTTCGACAGGCCAATCTTTGTTAGAAAGTTTAGAAACTGAATTTCACAAAATGACAGGAGTAAAAATTACCACTGAAGATTGGCAACTAGATCAAATCCCCGACTATTTGAAAATAACTTTTAGCATTGTTGATAATAACAACAAAGAAATTGCTTCAAGTAAAGATCTAATTTTGCTAAAAGAACAGCTTAAAAACGAAATTCAACAGGCATTATCGTCGTTAACAACCCAAAAGACAGTTCAAATTGAACAGAATGATTTAACTGATTGGACTTTTGATTTGTTACCAAGTGTGTATGAAGAAACTCATAAAAATTACACTATTAAAGCTTACCCTGCAATCATTGATAACCAAAATTCAGTAAGCATTAAATTAATCGATAATCAATATGAGCAACAAAGACTAACTAAACTAGGATTAAGACGTCTACTTATACTTAACATACCATCACCAATTAAATATTTACATGAAAAATTGCCGAATAAATCTAAATTAAGCTTGTATTTTAATGCTTTTGGCACGGTGCTTAGTTTAATTGACGATTGCATTGCTTGTGCTGTTGACTATTTGATTGAAAAAAATAATCAGATCATTCAAAATCGAGATAATTATCAGTCATTGTTAAATTATACCAAAGGCAATATTAATGAAACTGTGGTTGATATTGCAAAACAGGTTGAGTCCATTTTGGTTTTATATAATAACATCAATAAAAAACTAAAAGGTCGCATTGATTTATCATTAGCCTTTTCTTTATCTGATATCAAAAAACAACTTGATCACCTTGTTTATAAAGGGTTTGTTGCAAAATCAGGTTATAAACGGCTACCAGATATTAATCGTTATTTATCCGCAATTGAAAAAAGAATTGAAAAACTAATGGTAAATTTTACCAAAGATAAGCAATCGCTGAACATCATAGAAACGGTTGAAAAGCAATATGTAACGTGGGTGAATAGTTTGCCAGAAAATTCAAAATCGCAAGAAGAAGTAATAAATATCCGTTGGATGATTGAAGAGCTAAGAGTGAATCTATTTGCTCAGCAACTTGGTACTCCGTATCCAATTTCCGCAAAACGTATTGAGCAACAAATCGATAAAGTAAAATCTGAATTATAGTGGTTAGTTGGCTAAGTAATTTTGTTTGATAGAAAAGTAGGGCGCAGTGAAATGCGCCCATTTATTGGTATAAGTTATCGATAAAGATCAACAAAAACAGTGATGTTCGGCCCATTAGAGTCATGGGCTACTCGAGAGATATGATAATATTTGGCACCAGCATCAATAGCGCGTTTACCTGCTTGATAAGAAATTTCCTGATCAGTCACATAGTAGCCTCTAAATTTGATTGTATCAAAGGCAACCATTTTAGCCGCTGTTGCATCATTTAATTCTTGAATTTTCCGCCCATCTGATAACGTTACAGTGTAACGATTTATGCGTTGAGGCTCCGTCGTCACTGCTGTAACCTCAGATGTAGATGTGCTGTTTACTGTAGATGTTTTTGTATTATTTACTGGTTCACGAATAACTTTTACTTTATTATTAAATTTATCAGCATAAAATTTTTCATTAAAAGCTGAAGGAGAATAATATCCCGGTTTTTCCACTTGCATAGCCGCATCTCCGCCTTGTGCAAGAGCGAGTTGGCCAGCCTCAGAATCATATGGAATTGCGTCTTCAGGTTGAAGTTTACGTTCTGGTGCATCTTTCTTAAACAAATAAGCAGCAATTTGTAGATTGCTACCAAGCTCGCTACGTGAATCGATATAATAGGCATAAGCACCTTTTGCTGAGGCTTCTTTAGCGATTGCTTGGTTTATATCATATTCACTAGGAAAATATCCACGAATTCGTACAATATTGAAAGGTTCTAAACGAATTGCTTTAGATTTTGGATATTCATATACTCCTTCGAATTTACGTAAATTTTCGGCTTTTTCTTCAGCTTTAGCAGCATCTGCCTTATATAGCTTAGCGTAAACAATACGTAAAGTATCATTAGACGGGCTGATATTGGTTGTTGTTATAAAGAAAGAAGCGGCACCTTCTTTATCTGCCGCTTTTGACATAGCTAAAACATAATCATTATCAGTATAAAATGCCCCTCGGATAGTTATGCTTTTAAACGACTGCAGATCTTTAGCCTGCTGTTCAGTTAACTGTTGGGCAGCAAATGAAGAAATAGGGGTGAGAGCCAAAGTTACTGCAATAAATGTTTTCTTTAAACTTGTCATATATTAAGACCTTACAATAAATTATTGTGATTATTTTAACATAAATAAATTTATTTGCCTAAATCCATCAAAGCATTTAAATCTTTAATAAATATATGTTTTCCTTTAACTGATAAAATATTTTGTTCTTGAAGCTTTGATAAATTTCTACTAACGGTTTCAACTGTTAAGCCCAAATAATTAGAAATATCGGCTCGGCTCATCATAAGTTTAATATTTAATGAAGAATGACCTCTTTGTTTGTAACGTTGATAAAGTGAATATATAAAGGTTGCTAATCGCTCATCGGCTTTTTTCTGAGAATAACAAAGTACTAATTTTTGATAATTATAAATATCAGAACTTAGTAAATTAAGTACCATTTCTCTAATATCTTTTTGGTGATCAACCAGCGACATCAATTCATCATAATTAAGCTGGCAAACAAGTGTATTGCAAAGCGCTTGGATATTGTTGTTATATAATTTTGTTGAAATTGAATCTAAACCAACAATGTCGCCAGGTAAATAAAATCCATTAATTTGCTGATGATTATCAGGCGTTGTAACAAAAGTCTTTAATGCACCAGAATGAATAATATAAAATTTAGTAAATGGTGTGTTTGCTTTAACCATAATTTCATCTTTGGCATAAGACATTTTACGCTCTAATACATTATCTAAATTATTGTTAAGTAACGCGGGGAGACAAAGAGAGCTTATACTACATAATTCACATTGAACAGAATAACTGTTTGAACGTAATGTCTTAAAAATATTTTGCATATTAACTAAATAGAATAATTACAGTTTATCAAACGAGCAGGTTATCATATTTTATAATAAAATAACAATTGTTCATTAATTATTATTTTATTATTTAAAAATATCTAATACAGGGTTATTAATATTGATTTTAGTCATCAGTGTCCGAGTGGGTACGTAGAGCCGACATCATTTTACGATGATATAATTCACAACAACCTTATTTAACATAATACACATTATTCTAACGTATTGATTTTAATGATTATTTATTTTTGTTAATTTGTTAGTAGATTGATTAATTTACCATTTTACTGGTAAATCGTGTTTTTTAAATTGAGGTCATGATTATACAGGTTTCATCGTCTAGTTTTACGTACGTTTATCGTGGTACGCATAATGTGTATTATGTTAAATAAGGTTGTTGTGAATTATATCATCGTAAAATGATGTCGGCTCTACGTACCCACTCGGACACTGATGACTAAAATCAATATTAATAACTCTGCGCAACGGAATTACGTTATTTTTTTGTTGTTGTAAGTTTTATAATTGCATTTTACTTAAACCAATTAATAACAAGTCTTTTTCGTACAGCCAAAAAGTTTTTTGTGACATAGAGTTCTTAACAAATTGATAACCGTCATTTAGTAATAATCGATAAAAAGTATAAATTCGATTAGCTTTTGAATATGAGATTTTTCCTGTTCTAGTAATAATTGATTGACAAAATACTCAATCAAAAGACGTTAAGTGGCAATTAATAATTAGAACTGATACGGACGATAAAGGACTTAAAGTTTCATAGATATTTTTATCGTGGTACGCATAATGACATTTTGCGTACCACGATAAACGTACGTAAAACTAGACGATGAAACTAGCATAATCATGACCTCAAATAAAAAAACATAACCCACCAACAAAAAATTAAATTAATCAATTTGTGAATTAAGAATGAAGAATAAATGACCATTAAAATCAATTATGTTATAACTTGTCGGCTGTTTAATTGGCCGTTTATCGGCGCTCTTCTTTTTTAATGCTAGGAACTTTGTCCTTCAAAGTTGTTAAAAAAAAGTTAAATAAAATCAATGTGTTTTCTGACTGTTTTTATTGTGTTTATTTACAACGGTACTTTCTGCCACCTCATCACCTTTGTTTCGGATACTTACAATTAAGCTTGGTGCCACTTAAACAGGCTTTATGTTGCTAATTAAAGTGTGTTGATAGGCAAATGCCTATTTGATTAACCAAGCATAGTTTCACAAATAGGCGCTTTAGTGATAATGAATAAACTTAGTTTACAAAACAGGTAATTATAGAATTAATTCCAGCTTGCATTACTAACTTTATTTTTTGAAACTACTGCTTTATATCTGTTCTCATCAATTTAAAACTAAATTTTTTTGTTATTTTTGTTATTATAGTAATTTAATTCTTTGTCATAAAAATAACATCACTACCAGGTAACGGTTTTTTTAAGATGTGGCTTTTGATTTTTCCCCAAACTTGCATTTCACAAGCTTTACAATTGAACTTTAATAATAATTCTTCATTGTTTTGAATCAATTTCATTGGCGTTACTTTGTTTTTTACTCCTTGGATTCCTTTTGCTTGTTTTGGACATAAATTAAACGCAAATCGTAAACAATGTTTCGTTATCATTAGTGGGACATCATCTTTTATTTCGTGTGCTTCATACGCACTTTCAATTAATTTTACGCCATGTTGTGCATAAAATTCCTTAGCTTTATGGTTATATACATTGGCTAAGTAACTTAAGTGTGTCTCTGGGTAAATTGGTGTTGGTTTTAATTCTGGCTTACGTGTCTTACAATGATAATTGGCTAATCTAGCTGCGGTTAAATTATCGATAATTTCTCTTCTAAATTGATTTAGTCGGCTACTTGGAATAAAATAAATTTTTGACAAATTCATTTTAAATTCAATTAGGTGATATATTGTTTGCCCTATTTTAGATAAGTTATCTCTAATATTTTTCACAAATTTATCTGGTTGTTCTGCAAGATCAAATTCATCCTTTAATGCTAATTCAACACAAATACCCTCTTCACTTTTTGCTATTAATTCAATACCTCCTTCAATATTATGTAATTCAAATGATACACCTATGCGACGATTACTTGTTTCTTTCAATAAATTTTGCTGCCACATATGATCGAGATTCCGATTGACCATATAAGGTAGTTTAACGGAAAAAAGTGGTTTGGGAATTTCATTTGGGTAAATGCGGTATTGATTAGCCGAAAGTTTCTCTACTTTGTCAGCTCTAAATCCAAAAATTTCTCTTTTTATCAGTACATTTAAACCATCACCATTAGTTAATATTTTCTCGGATCTGATATCGATAGTTTTAGATGTAACTTTAGTTATCTCACCAACCTGCAAGCCAATAAATTTAGGTGAATTGAAGGCGCCTATATCAGGTTTTCTACCGTTTATAAAATAATCAGTACTTCCTCGATGAAATGTTCGGTTAGGATCTGGTGTAAAAAAGTGTTCTGTACGACCACTTGATGCAGGTAAGAAATTTGATGATTTAGCTAAAATATTATCTAATTTTTGGCGATAAAATGCTGTAATATTTTTTACATAACTTAAGTCTTTATAGCGCCCTTCTATTTTGAATGATCTAACACCAGCTTGAATTAACTCCATTAGATTATCCGATTGATTATTATCTTTCATTGATAATAAATGTTTTTCGTAAGCAACAATACGACCTTGGTCATCTTTTAAAGTAAAAGGTAAGCGACAAGCTTGAGAGCAATCTCCTCGATTAGCACTGCGCCCTGTTTGTGCATGAGAAATATAACATTGACCTGAAAAAGCCACACAAAGTGCTCCATGAATAAAAAACTCTATTTTCGAATCAATTTTTTTATTAATTTCATATATTTGAGTTAAATTAAGTTCTCGTGCTAAAACTATTTGTGAAAATCCAACATCAGATAAAAATTTTGCTTTTTCTGGTGTTCTAATATCCATTTGAGTACTAGCATGTAAATCAATGGGAGGTATATCCATATTCAAAATTCCCATATCTTGTACAATTAATGCATCAACACCCGCATCATAAAATTGCCATATGAGTTGCCTTGCTGGTTCAAGCTCATTATCGTGAAGAATGGTGTTTAAGGTTACAAACACTTTTGCATAATAACGATGAGCAAATTCAACTAACTGGGCAATATCGCTAACAGAATTCCCTGCATTATGCCTAGCACCAAAGCTTGGTCCACCGATATATACTGCATCTGCGCCGTGTAAAATAGCCTGCTGTGCAATTTCAATATTTTTGGCAGGGCTAAGTAATTCTAATTCATTTTTAGCATTATGATAGGATGGCATTATAAACTCTTTTGACAATGGGATTAATTGACGCTCTGTTCTTTATTTGACAAGCATTATTGTTAATTTAATAATGCTTGTCAAAAGCTTTCAGATAATTGTACGTTTGTATATAATTTTTGTTATAGAATGATTAGTTTTGGTAAGTCCTATTCTGTAAAGCCTTGATTCGTTTTTCTAATGGTGGATGAGACATAAACAATTCAGAAAATTTCGCTTTTTTTGCACCATTAATACAAAATGCCAGAATTGAAGTATCTTCACTTGGTTCATGGCTGGTTTTTAGTTTTTCTAACGCAGCAATCATTTTTGTACTGCCTACTAATTTAGCCGAACCAGCATCAGCATGAAATTCTCGATAACGAGAAAACCACATTGCGATAAGGCTTGCTAAAATACCAAATACAGTTTCAAAAACCATAACTATCAAGAAATAGGTTAACTGTGATAAACCACGATTACGATCATCCAATGCTTGAGCTACAACAGATGCTAACATTCTTGAAATAAAAATAACAAAAGTATTAAGTACACCTTGTAATAAAGTCATTGTGACCATGTCGCCATTAGCAACATGACTCATTTCATGACCAATGACCGCTTCTGCCTCATCTTGAGTCATTGTGTTTAATAAACCAGAACTTACTGCAACAAGAGAACTATTTTTGGTGGCACCAGTTGCAAAAGCATTAACATCCTGAGCATGATAGATAGCAACATCTGGCATTTTTATATTAAGCTCGGTTGATAAACGGCGAACAACATCGAGTAACCACTGTTCTTGATTATTACTAGGTTGAGTAATAATTTGCCCTCCTACTGACCGTAAAGCCATCCGTTTAGATAAAAGAAGAGATATAAAAGATCCACCAAAACCAAATAGTGCTGCAAAAATAAGTAAACCTAGCGTACTATGTGAATCAACACCTAAGATACTTAGAACAATGCCAAATACAAACATAACGGCTAAGTTAGTTAGAATAAATAATCCAATTCGCATCATATAGTTTCCTTTTTATTGTTGTTTTTAATTATTAAATAATAGATGATACATAACGATAGGCATGTAAAAGCTTTCCATAATAAAAGTAAAAAGAGCTTAGCTATGAAAAAATAACATGGATACATCATCTGTTAAATATGTTTATGAGTCTCACTGTTATATATTACTACAATTCTAGTTTTGGTAAAAAAGAGGAACAAAAATATTTTTCATTGATGAATACCTTATAAGCATCACACCCTTGTTTTCCATAATTTGTTAAAAAGGAGCAAATATCATCTTTTACATCCAAATTAGTCTTATAAGCCTTAATAATAATATTTAACAATTCACCAAATAATTCAAATTTATTAAAAGGTGGTAAATTGATCTTTGAAATATTCCGCATACCCTTTTCTGTTCTTGCCATTCTTGCTACTCGATGAAAAATGATTTCTTCTGCATTTGGAGCATACTTAATCAGATTTAGTAACATTGTTCTTTGTGATGGAAAATTATCTGGATAAAATGTGTCAGATTCCACATTTCCTACAATAAAAATACTTATTTTTTCAATGGGTATATTTAACCATGAGATATTTAAAATAAAGCCAATTGATTGATCACAAAATCTTTTATTTGCAACAAATATAAATTCAATTTCATTGTTAATCAAAATTCTAATTTTTATACTATTGAGCTGACTATTTATACGACCAACTATCCAACGCCGATCAATTGATATCAATTGAGTATAGTTTTCTTTTATTTTTTCAATTTTAATATTATTTATTTTAAGTTTATAGCTTAAATATGTGATTCTGTCTTTTACCTTGTCTAAATAACGGTATATTTCAGTATTAATAGTTGGTTGACAATTATATTTATCAAAAAGTTGAAGGGTCCTAAAAGCTACTTGAGCTCTATCAGCTCTTCCCATTAAACGGCGCCTTTCCCATTCTTCTTTCGACTTTGTGAAATAGTGGTGAAAAACTCCATACCCTAATGTTGGTTTTTTTAATGAAATTGGTTCAGCTTTCCACTTAGGTAAAGAAAATTCATTATCTATATAACTTCCGTCTAAAATATCACATATATGAGTTCTCATATTAAAAACTTTAGATGGTTTAAAAATTGATTTGACAGATGAATGAGGTTTCTTATCACAATGTGTGAATCGTTCTAAGACAAGCCTATCATCTTGTGTTACTAATCCACTTGACCCAAATAAAAGCCAAGGGATAGCAATTGCAGCAACATCTGTTTTTGTTTCTTCTGCAGCAGAAACAAAATCTCTGATATCACCTTGCTTAGGTAAAAAAAATTCATCAATATCACAAATCATAACCCACTCAAAAAGATAGCTAAAATTCTGAAGAAAATGAGAATATGCTTCTCTTTGTGGTGGAATATCCTTTTTTCTTGGCCAATGAATCCTTGTGATTTCACCAATCGCATCAAGGTTGATAAGTAATTCAGATGTTCCATCATCACTAACGTTATCATATAAAAATATGTGATCTATCCCAATAGATTTTTGATACGCAATCCACTCCATAATATATGGAGATTCATTTCTACATATAGCGCAAACAGCAAATAAATTTTTTTCCAACATTTCTATATTCCTAATAATTTTAAACTTTCATAGGGAACGATGATTACAATATTCAATATTTTTTATATTGATAATAATTATCAATTTTATATAAAGCGAATTCTGAATTATTAAAACTAATTGCACACAATATATTTAGAAAAATATTTCCATTTTTTATTAGTAGCTTTCAATAATTTTTTTATTATTTGAGCTAGTACGCTACCAGCTATTGAATATGTTTCAACATATTTGACAACAGCAGATTTGGAGACAACTATGATTCCATTTCAATAGGGCATTTGGTATGGATGGTAGCATTTTACCTATTCACATAATGCCCTATTTAACTTTCTAAAGTGCTAAAGTGCGTTCTATGGAAATGAGAATAATATAATTACCATATACTATGTCAATCTCGAAAAGTTTTTTGTTCGTGATTTATATTACTCGTTCTTAATTACTTTTCAAATGATGATTTTAAAGGAAAATAAGACTCTAAAAAATCAATTGTCATATCATTTACAGGTAGAAGTCTGTCTTCGGGAACTGCAACATCATTAATACAAATAGTTTTGTATTTTCTTGTTTTAAAAACTCCATTAAACTGTTTATCAATCGTTTTTTTATATAAAGCTAAATAACGATGTGACAATTTAGATGGAACAGCTAATCCTTTTTGAAATCCGTAATGATACTGCATAAATGCAATCGGTCTTAAATCATTTTTGGATCTAAATCTTTCTTTTTCACATTTAGAAAAAGCAGCTTCAAATTTATTTTCTAGAAAATATAAAAGACTTCTTCTAGATGGATAAGGACAATGTAACATTATATCATTACCAGATTTTCCAAAATCATTCTTAATTAAGTTAATTGCATTGCGATCAGATAATAAATATTCTTCTCTAGAGTCATCAATATCTGCTTCATATACTCTATTCTCTGATGGGAAATACTTCATAATACCATTAGCAAAGAAAAAATCACTTGGCGTACAAAAATCAGTTAACATAAAATCATCATTAAAATAAAGGAAATGTTCAGATAATCCGTCTATATGGTGAAGCTGTGTTTCGATACTACTTGAATTAAAAGTAGGTAAAGCGTCTTTATTTTTATAAATATCTTTATGATCAATTAACGTAATTTTTTCATTGCTTATATCTAACCATTCTGGCGTTTGCCCGCAAGTTACAATAAAAATCTTTCTTATAAATGGTGCAAACATCTCAATAGATCTTAACAAATATTTTAATTCATTTCTATTTCGAAAGCGTTCATCTTTATTTGCCCTACCTTCTCCTTCTAATGAATCATTAATATTATTAGAATATAAATCTTTCTCTGCTTTCCACTCAGTATCGTCTCCATTAACCCAAGTGATAACCGCATCGATAGGAAAAGAATAACAAATTGAGCTAGATTCTAAATATTCATCTAAATTTTTATTACAATTAACATAGCTTTTAAATGTATCTATAGTTAATTTACTAATAAATTTATTACTTCCCTTAATCGTATAAAGAACTAGATCAGAATATGTTTCTTGCTTGCTCCAAAAATATATTCTTATAAGTGAATAGTATTTATTTGAAAAAGATTTAGTTGAATATTCATTTTCGATATGAATTAAATCAAAATATTTAAGTTGAGGAATGTCTACTTTTTTCTTAATATTTTTTATTAAGAAAAAATCATTATCAACTTTTAAATAGTAATCTCCTTCAGAGAACCAGTATTGCAGCATACTTACAAAAAGATTCATATCTTTATAATCAATATGAATTCCTTTCATCCAAGGATCTTCTGTTGCACCAGTCATAAAGGGAATATTTACTAACTTACAAAAATCCATTAATCTTTCATAAAATAATTGACCATTATTGCTGAT